>JBGKDR010000404.1:0-1709 GCA_042954225.1 Parasynechococcus sp. | reverse complement strand
GGTCGCCGTCCTGTGGCGCTGTCGAAGGGAAGGGCGCCCGTCACAGCGCACGGTTGCCGACGCGTTGTGATGACCGGGGTTCCAAGGGCTTCCACCGCCTTGGCGACAGCCGTTCCGCTGAAACCGCCGCCGAGGATCAGCAGTCGAGATCCAGCCGGAAGGGGACGACTGCGGTTGACAATCTCGGAAAGCATCAGTACAGATGTATTAGTTGTTGTACTGCTCTGTGGCTAGCTCCTGTCTCCAGCGTCCAAGCGCCCGCTCGTTCCATGCTCCAGTTCTGCCGCTTCGTGGGCTTGTGGTCGGCAGTTTGATTCTCTCAGCCCTGCTGCTGGCGCCGGAGGAGCCTGCCGAGCAGGCCTCCATCTGTTTGAGGCATCACAGGGTGGATGCCTGTCGGGTCTGGTGATCAGGCGGTCTGAAAGCTCATTCCTGGGCCATCGGCTGGCTTGGTCGCGTTGTGATCTTTCGACGTTTGCTTCGGTTCGGCCCATTCCAGGAGTCGTCGGGCAAGGCGGAGGTCTCCATCCATCCAGGCGCGAATAGCCATGGCGCGACGGGGGTCGTAGAAGCGCTGGCGCCGGTACCAGTCGAAAACATCGGCATCCGATTTGCGGCCGTTGCAGGACAGGCAGGCGGGAACGCAGTTTTCGGTGACGCTTAGGCCACCTCGGGCGCGAGGTAGAACGTGATCAATTGATTCGGACGGTTTTCCGCAGTAAATACAACTTTGACCGGTGAATGTATGGAGCGATTGTCGCCAGCGTCGGACACGTAATTTGGGACAAAGTTCGTCAAGAAAGACTGCGTCCCTGTTATGCATCCGAGGATCTCGGTTGAAGGAATTCTGGCCCGAACCCAAGCGGCGTCAATGTGTCGAGCGCTGCATTTTTATTGTTTCGTAGGCAGATTTTGCCTGTTTTAATCATTGTCTTGCTTCGGCGCCTGATCTCTCTAAAGTGATTGTTTGCGGGGGAGTTGACACGGACCAGGTTGCTCCCCGTTGTTGCCTGGACTTATCGGAATCAGGGCTGATCCGGGTCGTCTGTCCCTTTGATGCGGTCACTCAGGCCCAGTTGCGACGGATTCGGCCCCGCGGTCAGTGGTTGGGTCCCAACAGGGGCTGGATGTTTCCGTGGTCGGCTGCCGTGTTGCTCCAGGAGCAGCTGGGTCAGCGATTTGTTCAAACCGAGGCGTTCCAGCAGTGGTTGGACTGGGCGCAGTGTCCGCTGCCGCCTCTACCGTCCCATCGGCTGTTGGTGCGTGCAGCCAGTCTCGATCAAACCCTTCTGGATGGCCGTTTGCCTCTACGCCACCAGCGCAGTGGGGCGCGATGGTTGCTGGCGCGTCGAGGAGCGGTGCTCGCTGATGAGATGGGTCTCGGCAAGACGCTCACGGCCTTGTTGGCTGCCCGCGCCATGGTGCGGTTGTCCGAGGTGCGTGTTCTCGTCATTGCGCCTGTCGGCTTACACCCCCACTGGTCGCGTGAGGCCTCGGCCCTGGATCTCTCGATTGAGCTGGTCAGCTGGGCCAAGTTGCCCAGGAGTCTTCCCCCAGCGGGAACGCTGTTGATCGTTGATGAAGCGCATTACGCGCAGACCCTCAAGGCACAGCGCACGAATGCGTTGTTGCGTCTGGCGCGTCATCCCCGTCTCCGGGCCATCTGGATGTTGACCGGTACGCCGATGAAAAACGGGCGGCCCTCCCAG
>JBGKDR010000403.1:0-1669 GCA_042954225.1 Parasynechococcus sp. | reverse complement strand
TCTGTGTAGACCCAACCCATGGATGTCGCCGTGTCGCCATCAAGGCGAATCACCGCGTTTTCTGCCCAGGCATCAACCCAGGAGAAGCGCTCACCGTCGGCGTTGGGTGAACTTCCGATGGCAAAACCGAGGTCGTCATAGGCGTCATTGCCACCAACGAAGTAGGACAGAGCACCGGCTTTGTCGGGTCGGAAGGTGGTGTTGCCATTGGCCCAAGTCGGCTTGAAGGCAACGGGCGCAACCTGATAGGCATAGGCCCCGTCAATTACGGCACTGGCCAGATCCTCAGCGGCATCAAAGCCCTCGTCGGCGTAGGTCTGACTGATGTCGACGAGGGCTTGGGTCCAGGCGTCCTGAGCGGCGAGAACCTCGTCTTTGCTGATGGTGTTGGCAGGGTCAAAATCCTGTGCTTTCACCACATGGTTTTTGACGTCATCGGGGGAGTCGATGGACTCATAGGGCGTTGATGAGTGATGCAGAACAATCTTCACTGCACCCGAATCATCTTTCTGATAGCCCCAGGTCTTGTCGACATAGCTGACATTGCCGGCTTCATCTTCGGTGTAGAGGAAGCCCTGCACGGTGGCGGTGTTGCCATCGAGTCGCATCACCGAGCGATCAAACCAGCTTTTCGCCCAGGGTGAGCGTTCACCGGTCACGGGATCAGGCTTATTGCCAATGGCGAAGCCGAGATCGTCAAAGTCGTCATTGCCACCGACGAAATAGGAAATCGCACCATCCCGGCTGGTCCGGAACGTGGTTTCTCCGGAGGCCCAGGTGGGCTTGAAGGCCACAGCTCCCAGCTCATAGGCATAGGCACCATCGATCACATCGCCGGCGAGAGCCTCTGCAGCATCGAAACCATCGTTCTTGTAGGTCTGGCTGATGTCGACCAGAGCCTGGGTCCAGGCCTTAAAGGCCTTTCGGACCTCACGCCTGGAAATGATGTTGTCATTGACCACAGTCTCGGTCTCCAAGCTGAGCTCAGAACCGGTGCGCAGGTCCGGGCCGGTCAATGTGTCGACGAAATCGACACCGAAAGGCTGAACCGAGTCAGAAGAGATCAAAGGATCAAGACATCTAAAAGTGAGTTATCTCGCTCAAAACGGAGTCGGCGTAGCAACGGCTACACAATCGGGTTGTAGCCGCCACCCCCAGGGGTCTTCACCACAAGTGCGTCACCACTGTCCAGATCAAGTTGCACCGCACCTGGTAACTCCTGCTCAGACCCATCGGCACGCCGTAGCGCGTTGACACCGCAGGAACCCGCTTTGGCGCCATGCAGACCGAAGGGGGCAACAAACCGAGAGCCGCTGATCAGCGACACCGTCATCGGCGCGAGGAAGCGAATGGTGCGTTCCAGGCCATCACCTCCGCACCACGCACCGACACCACCGCTGCCAGAGCGGATGGCGAAGCGCTCAAGCCGAACCGGATAGCGCGCTTCCAACACCTCCGGATCCGTCAGGCGGGAATTGGTCATGTGACTCTGCAGGCCGACGGATCCATCGAAGCCATCGCCGGCACCGCCACCTCCAGCAATGGTTTCGTAGTACTGACGCTGTCCATCGCCGAAGCTGAGGTTGTTCATCGTTCCCTGGCTGGCCGCCTGAACGCCGAAGGCTCCGAACAGCAGGTTGCAGAGGGCCTGGGAAACCTCGACATTGCC
>JBGKDR010000402.1:0-2891 GCA_042954225.1 Parasynechococcus sp. | reverse complement strand
GACGTCGGTTTTCAGACCATTGGTGCCGTTGATCAACTTCTGCTGGCCGTTGAAGAAGTTGAAGAACACCAGCAGAGACGCCTGGGTGAGAATCGAGAAATACACCCCCTTGATCCGGTTGCGGAAGACGAGGTTGCCCAGGACGGCGGCCAGCAGCGCAGGGATCAGCCAGATGGCGACCAGGGTGAACAGGGGGGAGTGGAACGGCTCCCAGAAGGCGGGGAGCCGGTCCACGCCGTAGAGCCCGAAAAATTCCGGAATGCCGTTGGGGAAGTCGGCGGAACTGTTGAGCTGCAGGTACATCGCAACCGCATAGCCGCCGAGGGCAAAAAAGATGCCCTGACCCAGGCTGAGCAGACCGGTGAAACCCCAGATCAGATCGATCCCGAGCGCCACGATGGCCAGGGAGAGGAAGCGACCGAGCAGGTTGAGCCGGAAGGTCGGCAGCACCGCCGGCGCTGCAACGATCACCGCGACAATCACGACCCAGAGCACAATCTGGGGCCAGCGGCGTTGTTGAAAAACGTCTGACATTGACTCAGGCCTCCACCATGCGTCCCTTCTGCGGGAACAGACCCGCGGGACGGAATTGCAGGAACGCCACGATCAAGGCGAACACCATCACCTGGGCCATGCTCGTGGTCGCGAAGAACTCCACCAGACCGGCCAGGGGTCCCGGCATGCCGGGCCAGATCGTGAGCAAGCGACCGGCACCGATCAGATCGGTCAGAACACCGATGGCAAAGGAGGCCAGCACCGTGCCGAGCAGATTGCCGACACCTCCCAGCACCACGACCATGAAACACCCGACGATGTAGGAGCCGCCCACGTTGGGACCCACGGAACCCAGCAGTGACACCGCCACTCCAGCGACCCCAGCGAGACCGGAGCCGATCCCGAAGGTCAGCACATCCACCGTGTCGGTGGGAATGCCCAGACAATCGCTCATCGACCGGTTCTGGGTGACCGCGCGGATGCGCATGCCCCACACGCTTTTATTCAGGAACCACGTCACCCCAAGCACCGCCACGACGGTCATCACGATGATCACCAGGCGCGGCACCGGGAAGGTGATGTCCATCCACTCGATTCCGCCACGCATCCATTTCGGTGCGGTGACGTCAACGTTGCGAGAGGTGGCCCGGGCGATGCGACTGATCTGTGAGGCGAGGCCACCAGCCAGCAGCACACCTCCCAGGGCTGACACGGCCCAGCTCCCCGCACGCACCAAGCGGGCTCGAGGCCCCGCCAGGAGAGACGCGGGAAGCAGCAGTGGGAGGCCAAAGCCAAGAATCAGCGCAAGCATCAGTCCGGCGGCGTGGGCCAGCGGGACGCTGCGAACGAACTGCTGAAGAATCAGGCTGACGCCCCAGGTGGCCAGAAGCGTCTCCAGTGGATTGCCGTACAGCCGGCGAATCACGGTGCGTTCCAGCAGGATGCCGACCACCCCGCTGACCAGAAAGGCGATCGGGATCGCCACCAGGACGTAAAGGTTGTAGACCGGCGCCAAAGCGGGCAGCTTGAAGATCAGCTGCACCACGTAGGTGGTGTAGGCACCGAGCATGATCAATTCGCCGTGGGCGAGGTTGATCACGCCCATCAGGCCAAACACGATCGCCAGTCCGAGGGCGGCCATCAGCAGCACCGAGCCGATGGCCACACCGTTGAACAGGCTTTCAAGAAGCAGTTGCACGAAAGTCTGAAACGAAGCGTTCAGTGAAACGACGAAAAGGAGGAGCCCAATGAAGGACTCCTCCCAGGGGAGAGATCAGGCTGTGAGCCGTGGATCAGAGCTTGTAGCGCTCGCCCTTGGCCTCGTCGGTCCAGTCGCAAGCGAAGCCCTTGGAGCTGGGCTCGAACTGGTTCCAGGCCTGAGGCTCGATCGGACCATCGGTCTCCTCGAGGATGTCGAACTGACCCTCCTTGGTGATCTGACCGATGCGGACGGTCTGGGAGAGGTGATGGTTCGGCATCACGGTCACCTTGCCCTGAGGTGCATCGAACTCGATGCCTACCAGAGCCTCGCGGACCTTGTTGTCGTCGAAGCTGTTGGCCTTCTCGACGGCGGCCTTCCAGAGGTAGACCATGTTGTAGGCCGACTCCTGAGGGTCAGCGACCTGGCGGTCGGCGCCGTACTTGGCCTTGAAGTCAGCAGCGAACTTCTTGGAGGCCGGGGTGTCGATCGACATCATGTAGTTCCAGGCGCCGTAGTGGCCTTCCAGGAACTCGGAACCGATCGTGCTGATCTCCTCTTCCGCGATGGAGTAGCTCATCACGTAGTAGCCATTGGCCGGGGTGATGCCGGCGTCCTGGATCTGCTTGAAGAAGGCGACGTTCTGGTCACCGTTGAGGGTGTTGATGATCACACCGCCCTCGGGCAGAGCGTCCTTGATCTTGGCGATGATCGGAGCAACTTCGGTGTTGCCGAGGGGGAGGTAGTCCTCACCGACCACTTCACCGCCCAAGGACTTGAGCTGTTCCTTGGTGATGGTGTTGGAGGTGCGGGGGAAGACGTAGTCCGAACCCACGAGGAAGAAGGGCTTGCCAGCGGCAGGCGACTTCTCATACATGAACGCGGTGGCAGGCTCCGACTGCTGGTTCGGAGTGGCACCGGTGTAGAAAATGTTGTTGGAACACTCCTGGCCCTCGTACTGAATCGGGTAGTAGAGGAAAGCGTCCTTGGATTCGTAGACCGGGAGCATGGCCTTGCGGCTTGCGGAGGTCCAGCCACCGAAGACCACGGGAACCTTGTCCTGGTCGATCAGCTTCTTGGACTTCTCAGCGAAGGTCGGCCAATCAGACGCACCGTCTTCAACGATGTACTTGATCTCGTAGCTCTTGCCATCGACGGTGACGCCACCGGCGGCGTTGATCTCATCGATCGCCATCTT
>JBGKDR010000401.1:0-4904 GCA_042954225.1 Parasynechococcus sp. | reverse complement strand
GCGATGCTGAGGCGATCGACAACTGGCAGGCGCTTGAAATTCTCGAACGTGGCAAACGCCTGCCCCAGAGGACTGGGCAACTGAACGCCCTCGCCAAACACCGGGGCCGTGGCCTCCAGGCCCTGGGGTGACCAGAAGGCGCTGGTTGTGAACGGCGGGAACACGTCGCGAAGGCCCAGCTCACGGGTGAGGGCGTTGATGTTGGGGTAATCCCTCCAGAAGCCCCGGGTTCCGGCCTCGAATGGTTTGCCACTGGCGGTGGTCTGTGGTGTGGCACCACTGGGATCCGCCATGCCATCGAGCAGGGTGACGTGCACACCGGCTTCACAGAGGGCTTTGGCGGCGCCCCATCCGGCCCACCCGCCACCGACCACCACCACGTGAGAGGTGCCGTGCGCGTCGGTTGTTGGCATCAAATCAGGCTGGAACAGAGCATCGGTGAATGATGACCGCCGGAGCCGTCAGACCGGGAGATCTCCCGAAGTCGGATCTCGATCGCGTCCGAGATCAATCCACCAGGAACTCACTGCGTAGGGCTCGGGCATCCTGAATGCGTTGGGACGAAGCCAACTGGCGCAGCCGCCGTTGCAACCAGTTGCGCAGCCGCATGGATGACACCGATTTGTCCAGCAGACCGTCGGTGGGTTCAGAGTCACCGAATGGAATGGTCATCGCTGACGATCGGTTCCCAAGTTTAAAAAAATCACGCGCCGTTCTGCTGAATCAGCTCACATCGGCAAGACGACGACGGGCATCGGCCTGGGTGCGGCGGATGGCAAGTCGGACTGGAAGAACTGCTGCCACCAGATTCACCAGGACAAGAAACAACCCAATGATCCCCAGAATCCAACTATTGACGATGTCAACATCGGTCAAGCTGTTCGCCATTAGACGCGCCTCATCGATCGGAAACAGAACACTGCTCAGAGCCATCAGGCCGGCAGTCAGGAGAGCCACAGCCACGCGAGCGGTGACATCCCAGACCAAAGGTGTGATGGTGCGACGGGTGATGGCGTAGTAAATCCCAGCAAAGGGCAGCAGCCAATGGGCGAATGACCAGGGCCAGACGCGGTCGTTGAGGCGACGCACCAAAGCACGCTGCCGGCTGGAGAGCTGATCATCCTTTGCAGAGCGTTGCTGCAACGCACTGTGGTCCGCGCGGATGGAGGGGATCGACTCAACGATGGTGCCCAAGACAAGTAGGCCCAGTCCGAATTGGAGGATCGGATCCAACCGCCAGCCTTGAAAAAAGAGGATCGAGCCCACCAGCGGCAGGGCGATGCAGCGTCCGGCAAGCGTGATCAGGAACCCGACAAACGCGAACCCTTGAAGCGTCGCGCGCGATTGATCCCGATCCATCAACAGATCGAATCGTCGCAATGACGCAACAAGGGCAGGAACCCAGAGGGCCATCAACAACAGACCCCAGATGGTGGCCCAGTTCAAACTCAGATGCACCATCAATCGATCAGGCGTCATCTACCTCATACCGGCACAATGGCGGTGTTGGCAGAATCCGCCATGACTGACATTTTTCGGATCCCCAGTACAGGGCTCTCCGCACAAAAAGCGGTCGTCGATGGTGCGCGCAAAGGTCTTGATCAAACCGGGCGACTCTTTGCATTGGCAGGCGGAGCGCTGAGTGCATCACTGAATGCACTCCAGTCACTTCAGCTCGATCCCAAATTGATCAGCTGTCTGCACAACAGTCTTGATCAACACTGCGGCGGCGTGCTGGAGGCAGCGCGTTCCCCCAGATTCTGGCGGCGCAGCGTCGGCCCAGCTCTGGATGCAGCGGCGATTTCAGCGGCGATTGCAGCCGTGGATCAACTGCTGATTCATCGGGATGCCCTGATCAACGGAAGTAATGAGGAACGGCGAACCCTGTTGCTCACCATCCTGCAAAGCAGCAGTCTCACGGCGGCTGGTGCGATCCCAGTGTCCATTGTTCTGGCTCTGGCCCTGGTGATCGCTCCGGGACTCGTGGTCGTCCTCGGTCCACTTGGCCTGATCGGTTCGGCCGGCCTCGGCCTGCGTCTGGTCTGCTCCACCCTTGACCATCCCAGTCGTCAGGAGCAGGCATTGATCGCACGGCTACGCGGAGAGCTGACGGCGGCTCTTTATGCCCTCCAACGCAACAGCGATGGCACCATCACCATCACTGTTGAGTCCCAACCGATCGGTTGAACCGATCGACAAGACTTACTGACGACCGATCACATCGACCCACTCCACCAGTTTCTCGCGTGGAGAAACCGGTTGGTGGAACTTGACCTCGTGATCGTTGTGTTGTTTGGATTCGCGATCTCTGGCCAGAAAATCTAATTTTTCAGCTTGAGCACGATGACGCTTCACGGTTCAGACTTAACTACCTGGATGCTATCGATTCAGCAAGACTGTCACCATCAAAGATCAAGCCAACTGGAGTCATCTTGTTGACCTGAGAACATCTCATCGAGAAAAGGTAACGACGGCAACCGATTCAGATCGGCGACCCTTGACAGCCCCGCACCATGGATAGAACCGCTCGCTCCTGGCCATGGAAACCTTTCACACCGTGAGCTTTGAACCTGGGGGACAAACGGTTGTCGAAACTCATCAGATCAACGACGTTGAACCCAAGTCCGAAGGTCGGAAACCCAACAAAGAATCACGTCAGCTCCGACTGATACGCAGAGCCAATCGGAACACGCGCGTCTGGGACGCTGCATGAAGCCATCAGAAACAGGCAGACCTCAGTAACGGATTCCCCGGTACATCCGCTCAAGGTGATGGGCGGCCTCAAGCTGACGATCGAGATGAATCCTGCGTTCGTAGCGGAGGACCATGTCTGCGCTCAAAGGGCGGTGAGGGACATAACGCACACCGCGATAGGTGCAGACCGTCATCGATAAAAGAGATGATGCGATCACAACATGACGAGCAATCATTCGTCTGCAAGCACATTGGTATCAAGCAAACGCTGATTTTTGATTTTTTTTGGTTGTTCGGTATCCCATCGCTACGGGCCCAGAACCGATGATGGCCAGAGCCTTGCGATGGCCCGTGCCGACGATCTCCACCTTTGCTGAGTTTGCGAAGCAGGCCGACTACTCGCTTCTCGAAGCCCTCCATCCAGATCCCGAAGCCACGCCAGATGGCGACGACCACCGACCAAGGCCTGTGCTCTCCGGCCATTGGGTTCCGGTAACTCCAACGCCTCTACCCGAGCCGGAGTATGTCAGCCACAGCGCCAGCCTGTTTCGCGACCTGGGGCTGGATGAAGCCCTGGTTCATGACGATCGGTTTCGTCGTCTTTTTTCCGGGGACAGCAGTGTGGCAACACCGCCGATGCGCCCCTATGGGTGGGCCACCGGATACGCCCTGTCCATCTACGGCACCGAGTACATCCAGCAATGTCCCTTTGGAACCGGGGACGGTTATGGCGACGGTCGAGCGATGTCGATCATCGAAGGCGTCTTCAACGGGCGGCGCTGGGAAATGCAACTCAAAGGTGGTGGGCCAACGCCCTACTGCCGAGGGGCCGATGGCCGTGCAGTGCTGCGCTCGAGCATCCGGGAGTTCCTGGCCCAGGAGTTCATGCACGCTTTAGGCATTCCAACCTCGCGTTCACTGACCCTGTATGTCTCCCATGGGGAAAGGGTGCAGCGGCCCTGGTATTCCGACGACTCCCGGTCCTACGAACCGGACGTCATGGTCGACAACCCTGCGGCGATCAGTACACGGGTGGCACCGTCCTTTCTCAGGGTCGGACAGATCGAATTGTTTGCACGTCGCGTGCGCAGTGGAGCGCACTCAGCTGCAAAGGACGAATTGACGTTGATCGTGCAGCATCTGATCGATCGCAACTACCGGGACGAGATCGATGCCGCTCTGCCGTTCAACAGGCAGGTGGTGGAGCTGGCACGGCTCTTCCGAAGCCGTCTGACCAGCCTCGTCGCCCACTGGATTCGGGTCGGCTACTGCCAGGGGAACTTCAACAGCGACAACTGCGCAGCAGGCGGATTCACCCTGGATTACGGCCCGTTCGGGTTCTGCGAGCTGTTCGATCCACGCTTTCAGCCCTGGACCGGAGGTGGCCAACACTTCTGTTTCTTCAATCAGCCACGGGCTGCGGAGGCCAACTACCGAATGTTCTGGTCGGCGTTGCGCACCTTGATGGAGGGCCAGGGCGAGATCCAGGCGGAACTTGATGCGCTCAAGGATGGCTTCACAGGCGCCATGGACGATGCCATGGCCACGATGTGGGCTCGCAAGCTTGGTCTTCCCAGGGTGAAGGACAGCGTTGTGCAGGAGCTGCTGCAGCTGCTGGTGGACTCCAGGGCGGACTACACCATCCTGTTCAGGCGGCTCTCGGAAGGCGCAACGGACGCAGCCATGCTGCGCGATGCCTTCTATGTGCCTGGCTCAGAGGAACTGGAACCCCGCTGGAACACGTGGCTGGCGCAATGGCGGGAGCAACTGGCAGCTGTTGGTGATCTCGACAGCGCCCTCAGCAGCATGCGGACGGTCAACCCGGCGATCACCTGGCGGGAGTGGTTGATTGCACCGGCCTATCAACAGGCAGCCGAGGGGAACGCCAACTTGCTGAGGGAACTGCAACAGCTTTTCAGCCGTCCATACGACAGACCCGACCAACGCCTTGCCGCGACCTACGACCAACGCAAACCAAGACAGTTCTTCAATGCCGGTGGTGTGTCCCACTACAGCTGCTCCTCATAAGAGCGATTGAAATCCGCCAATATTGAGCTTGCAGCCTTGAGTCCCGTCCAACCTCTCTCCACCGGCACCGACATCGGCAGCGCCATTCACGGATCGTGGCAGCTCGAAACCTACGAAGTGGAAGTGCAATCCAATGGAGAACGCTTCGCTCCCATGGGTGAACATCCCTCGGGATACGTTCT
>JBGKDR010000400.1:0-1335 GCA_042954225.1 Parasynechococcus sp. | reverse complement strand
CGCCGCCTCAGCACAGCTGCTTCACGGTTGGTGAGTTCGTCGAGCAGATCCTCCAGATCGTTGTGGAGCTCGTGGTGGGTGAGCGTCTGCTCGGGGGTGTCGTGGCCGTCTTCGATCAGATCACCCAGCTGGGTGTCCTGGTCCTTGCCGACCCTGGTGTCCAGGGAGACGGAGCGCGGAACCCGGGCCAGGGTCTGGCGCACCGTGTCTTCGCTGACTCCGAGTTCCCTGGCCAGGTCGCTGATCGAGGCAATCCGTCCCTCGTTGCTGGCGATCTCCTGCTGGACCCGCTTGATCCGGTTGAGCTTTTCGGTGACGTGCACCGGCAGACGAATGGTGCGGCTCTGGGTGGCGATGGCGCGGGTCATGCCCTGGCGGATCCACCAGTAGGCGTAGGTGCTGAAGCGGAAACCACGGGTGGGGTCGAATTTCTCAACCGCTCGCTCCAATCCCAGAGTCCCCTCCTGGACCAGATCCAGCAGCTCCATCCCCCGTTGCTGATATTTCTTGGCTACCGCCACCACCAGGCGCAGGTTGGCCTGGATCATGTGGTCCTTGGCCTTGCGACCGTTGCGCAGGGCGATCTTCAGCTCTTTGGCATCGAGCTCGGCATGGCCGGCCCAGGCCAGGTAGCCCGCATCGATGCGCTGCTGCAGTTCCTCCTGGCTCAGATCCGCTGCCCGGGCCCACTCCTGTTTGGTCGGCCAGTGGCTGTGTTGATTGGCTTCCCGCCGTTGGAGTTCTTCGAGCCGATGCAGTTCGGCGATGGCAGGGTCACTGCCGGACAGCTCCCGTTGTTGCTGCAGGAGGGCTTCCCGTCTCTGGACGAGACGGGCCAGGGTGACCTCCTCCTCATTGGTGAGAAGGTCCACCCGGCCAATGTCCTGCAGGTACAGGCGCAACAGATCCGTGGTGCCGCCGCGACGGCGTTCCCGGGAATCCCCTGTCGATCGGGGTTTGCGCGCCAAGTGCTGAGGACCATGGAATGACCTTCAGCGTTCCTGTTTCCAGCGGCAGGTGCCAGAAAAGCGCCGAATCCTTTTGGGATCTGTTCAGTCGTCCTCGCTTGGATCGACCCAGGTGCTGGCCACATGCAGTTCCTCCAGCTGCTTGTCAGCCACGCCCCCTGGGGCATTGGTCATCAGGCAACGGGCCTGCTGGGTCTTGGGGAAGGCAATGGTGTCGCGGATCGATTCCTCGCCAGCCAGCAGCATCACCATCCGGTCCACACCGAAGGCCAGGCCGCCGTGGGGAGGTGCACCCACATCGAGGGCGTCCATCAGGAAACCGAACTGCTCCTGGGCCTCCTCGAGGGGCAGACCAACGGTCTGCAAA
>JBGKDR010000399.1:0-1546 GCA_042954225.1 Parasynechococcus sp. | reverse complement strand
GGGATCACCACCACTCCACCCGGGGCCAGTTGGGCCATCACGGCTTCGAGCAGCTCACCCCGTTGTCGACCACCGCCTCCCAGCAACACCCGATCCGGGGCTGACAGATCCTCTGGCAGGTTCTGGCTCTCCAGCATGACCAGGGCGTCCTGCTCCAGCACCGCGGCGGGCCGCACGTCCAGTCGGTCGGCATTGGCCTGGATCAAGGCGGCGCCACCCGCCCTTTTCTCTACCGCCAGCAGCCGAAGCTGGGGGCGCAGACGCAGGGCCTCAAGACCAACACTGCCGGTTCCGGCTCCAAGGTCCCAGACCACACCTCGCTCCGGCAGGGCCAGCTCCGCCAACAGCTGAATTCTCACCTCCCGTTTGGTCATCAGACCGGGATGGTCGCTGTGCTGCAGAAAGACGCCGTCCTCGATTCCGAACAGGGGCAGGGCATTCGCCGGTGCCGGTGAGCCTTGCTCCGCGATCAGCACGGCGATCAGCAGCGGCTGCGGGTCGGCAGGTGAGGCCTGGCCGGGTTCGATCCGCTGCACCCGTTCGCTGGAATGGCCCAGGTTTTCGCAGGCCCACAGCTGATAGCTGTCCTCCAGGCCACTGCTGATCAAGCTGCGGCGGACCGCATCGAAACCGCCCTGCTGAGGGTCGGTCAGCACCGCCAGTGCCTTGGGCCGTTTCTGCAGGGTGCTGGCCAGAACGGATGGCTCCCGACCATGGAGGCTGACCCAGCTGGCCTCCTGCCAGGGGCGACCGATCCGGGCAAACGCCAGCTGAAGGGCCGTGGGTGCTGGATGAAACCGCAGCCGATCGGCAGGCAGGCGGTCCGCCAGGATCCGGCCGATGCCGAACCACAGGGGGTCGCCGCTCGCCAGCACCACCACGGCGTCGTCAGCGGGAAGCCCCTCGAGGGTGGTGACCAGACCACGGGGGTCGTCGCTGAGGATCAAGGTCCGCCGCTGGTCCTCGTCAAGCCAATCCTGCAGTGATGGGTGCAGGCGTCTGGGGGCTGCGACATGCACGGCAGCGCGCACCAGAGCCTGTTGCACGGCGGGGAGCGAGGCCGGCGCCCCTGCATCGGTACCGATCACATCGATCATCGGGGCATTCTGGTGTCAAGGTTCACCGGTCCATGGAGCGCAGGTTCAACTGGATTGACCGTTTGCTGGCTGCGGGCTTTGTGCGCCCTGGCGTGTTGATCAGCGGGCTGAAGCTGGGTCGACCTGCCCTGTCACGCTGCTCCATCACTGTGCCAATGGCCTTGAGCGGTCTTGTGCTCGAGCCCTTTGCCTGGTTGCAGACAGCTCTGTACGCGAGGGCGCTCAAACGTGCCGATCTTCCGGATGATCCGCTGGTGGTGATTGGTCACTGGCGCAGCGGCACCACCTATCTCCATCAACTGCTGGCCTGCGACCCACGCACAGCGACGGCCCGCAACGCGCTCACGATTGCCCCCCAGGCGGCATTGGTGTTGAAGCCCGTCATTCGCCTCGGGCTGAAGCGTTGGATGACACGCATCCGACCGATTGATGCCGTCCCCTGGGGGCCG
>JBGKDR010000398.1:0-5290 GCA_042954225.1 Parasynechococcus sp. | reverse complement strand
GCTGTGGCTTTCTTGTGTCGACGCAGCAGGGTGTTTATGTCCGCAAGCAGGAACCATTTGGAGCGATGCCACGACCTTGGTTCCGGTGTGCGGTCCAACCAGGCTCCGTCGACCTACGTGAGCATGGAGGCCGAAATTCCTGAAGTGCTCTATCGGGGCATGAAGGATTTCATTGGATCCCATCCCAACTGGGACCAGTACCGCGTGATGAGTTCTGCGCTAGCCCATTTCCTCTTCCAGAACGGTTGTGAGGACCGTGCTGTGACCGAGCGCTACCTGGACGATCTGTTCATCCAGCCGGAGCACTGAGAAGCAGCTGACAGGCCCGACGGCTGATCGCTGCCATGGTCAGGGTCGGGCTCTGCCAAGCGGATGTGGGCCAACAGGCCCCGTCCACCACCAGGACATTGGGGCAACGCCAGAGACGGTTCTGGGGGTCAACAACACTGCTTGATTCCGATGCCCCCATGGCGGCACCGCCGACTTCGTGGATGTAATACCCCGGCGGCGAGGCGTCATCCGAGAGCGCGACGGCTCCATTCAGCAGCGGTTCGATCAGGGGAAGGTGGAAGAGTTCCCTTAGGGGAAGAGCTTGGGCCCCTGCGGCCTCAATGCAGGAGGCAATCGTCTGACGCATGTGCTGGACCATGGCCTGCTCGTTGTCTCCCCATCGACAGGCGATATGGGGAACACGCATGCCCCAGCGATCCGTGGTCCCGCTCAGGCTGATGCGGTTGCCTTTTGATGGCATCACTTCACCGTGGCCGATCAGAAAGCCTGTGGTGGTGTTCTTGCGACGGAGCAGAAGCTCTGGGGGGTCAAAGCGGCTGATGCCTCCCCAGATGCCATACCCCCCCTGGAATGCAGCGCCGTTGAGCCGGCGTCCGAAGGGCAGAAAAAAGCTTCCCGCCCCGCTGAGAGCCGGTTGTCTCGCGCTCAGCGGCGGATCCCCTGATTGCCTCGGCATGGCAAAAAATTGACTGGTGGAGATGTGATCCATCAGTCGCGTTCCCAGGCGTTGGGATGGGTCGTTCAGACCCGCATCCACTGAGCGCAGCAGGATGGCCACCGTCTGGATGGTCGAGGCACAGAGCACAACCCTGGCGGCCTTGAACACATGGCGTTGGCCGCTGCTTTGGTCGATGGCAATCACCCCGTCAGCTGTCTCGCCGTCCGATCGCATGATCAGCTGCTCGACCATGTGGTCACAGACCAGCTCCACCCGTCCGGTGTCGATCGCGCTTTTCAGGGAGCTGCCGCAGCTGCTGGAGCGCGGCCAGTCCCTGTTGGATGAGCGCGGTGGAAATCCTCTGGAATGGATCAACCGGACCCCCAGGGCCTGTTTCAACGACTCGGCAAAGCGTGTTTCTGCCGGGGTGAATGGCAGCGGAGAGCTGGTCTCCTGATCAGGGAGCTGCTCCAGTCCATCCCTCTGACCATGGACTCCGAAGAAGCGTTCGAGCGAGGCGTAGTGCTCGCTGAGCTCCTGAGTCCCCAGTGGCCAGTTGACCCGTTCACCGTCGTCGTCAATAACCCCGGCGAAATCCTCATCGGAGAGTCGCAGGGTGATGCCTCCCCAGGTCAGGCTGCGGCCTCCGACCTGCAGTCCGCGCGTCCAGAGGAAGGGTTGATCCTCCGGATGCTCATAGGGGTGGTGACGTTCATCGGCATAGAGCTCTGGATTGGCTTTCCAGTAGCCGGGATGTTGCGCCTGGCGTTGATGGCGACCACCGATGACGTTGGCCAGCCGTGCGACGAGATTGAGTGGTTCGGGTCTGTAGGCCCGGTCGGGGGTCAGCTCGGGGCCGGCCTCGAGAACGAGGACACGACAACCAGCCTCTGCCAGCGTCATGGCGGCCACGCCGCCACTGGCTCCTGATCCGACGACGATGACGTCCCATGGACCCGAGCCGGCGTTGGACTGGTGACGCGTCGTCATAGGCGGAGCTTCAGCGGCTCTCTCTGAGTTCCGATTCAATCAGTGGATGTCGACTGCTCAAGAGCTTTTTGATGAGGTCTGTTGTGAGCGGCGAGAAGCAAAAAAAAAGAGGCTCTTGAGCCTCTTTTGAAAAAAAGAATTGGTGGCGGGGGGGAGATTTGAACTCCCGACCTTCGGGTTATGAGCCCGACGAGCTACCAGACTGCTCTACCCCGCGGCGACCTCTTAATCATACAACTTGGTGTCGCCCGATACGCAGCGCCCTCAACTGGTCTGACGCAGGTTGCCGCTCACAGCGAGGCTCACACCGTCATTGACATGCAACACCTGCTGTTCGAGCTCTTCCAGGCTTGTGGGTGTCAGCCAATCCAGTTCCCGCAGCAGGTGAAGGGCCACCGCCTGCTTCGCGCGTCGGGCCCCGTCCTCCACTTTGATCGCCACACCAAGCCCTTCGCCGATGCGGCTCAGGCACTGCACGCCTTCGGCGCCCCCTTTGCTCAAGACCTGTCCATGGCTGCGGCTCATCAGCTCGGTGTCAAAGCGTCCGTCTCCGGCGACCAGATCAGGGTGGGACAACATCGCGCGGGAGATCTGTTCCAGTTCCGCGTGCTGTGACGCACCGAGGTGGGCAAACAGCAAGGCCATCTGAGCCAACTGCAACCGCAGCGTTGGCGCTCCGCAGTCATCCCTTGCCGCGACAAGCTCCTGGGCTGGCAGGCCAAGCAGTTCGGCGACGCGTCGCTGGATTTCCTGCTGAAGCGGGTGGTCCTGTTGCAGGTAGCTCTCCAACGGCCAGCCCATCTTTCGGCAAGTCGCAAGAAAGGCGGCGTGTTTGCCCGAGCAGTTGTGCTGGAGTGGGCTGTCTCCCCAGGACGGAACTGGACACTGCAGGTGGTTGGCGTCGAGATCGGCGTTCCAGAGCAGTTTGAAGGCTTCCCTGGCATGGAGCGTGCTCCCGCAGTGGGAGGCCGAACTGATCGCCAGTCCGCGGTCGCCAACATCCATCTGGGCGGCGGCGCCACTGCTGATGAAGGGGAGGGCCTGAAACGGTTTAAGGGCTGAACGGATAAAGGTTTCGTGGCCGGGATCACCGGCAGCCATCAGGACACGACCGCGACCGTCGCAAACGACGGCATGGACGCGGTGGCGTGATTCAGCGATCGAGCCCCGATGCAGCGTCACCGTCAGCGGGGAACCAGTGGATCGTCCAGTGCTGGAGAAACCGGAGGAGAGAGACATCCCCAGAGGTGATCGGGTTGATCAGAGAGCCTGACAGAGGCTCGCCCCACCCAGCATCAACCCCGCGGACATGGCCATCGCCCAGCTGAGGCGGCCCAGGCTCGGCCGGACCTCATGGCGGGCGATCAGCAGATCTTTCTCTCGCCAGGACAGAGGTTTTTCCCAGGTTTGCCCGTCGTACCAGCCCGATTCCTCGTATTCAACGGATTCACTGAGCAGGCGCTTCATCACATAGGTCCATCCCAGCCATTGCCGTACCAACAGCAGCAGCGGCAAGACCAGGCCGGCGACCGACCCAGCCAGAGCCAGACGGATCGGTTCATGGCGCATGGTCCAGTCACCACTGGCGATCAGCACGCAGATCGGCAGCACCAGCAACCAGCTCAGGATCAGGGCTCGGGAAAGACCCGTGCCGTTCCCGGTGGGCCAGGAGAAAAACCAGGACTTGGTCAGTTGTTCGAACTCCTCGAGAGGCCGCTGCTCGGGAGGTACGGGGCAGGCCACAGACTCGGCCATCAATCCGATTCTCCGCCCATCACTGGGCTGAAGCTAGGTAGCTCCGGCTTTCACCGTGGCTCCAGAAGGCTTCCAGGTCGTAATAGCCCCGTTCATCCGGCATCAGCACATGCACGATCACATCCCCGTAATCGAGCAGGGCCCATCTCCCTTCATTGATTCCTTCTTTGCGCAGCGGCAGCCGCTCACCTTCGTCCTCGAGACGGTCCTGCACGGAACGGGCGATCGCGCGGACCTGGACGTCCGACTGGCCACCAGCGATCACAAGCCAATCGGCCAGGCTCGATACCTCATCGACACGGATCATCCGGATGTCCGTGGCTTTGCGATCGTCACAGGCATCGGCCGCAAGGGCCGCAAGCTGTTCACTATCCATAGACGTTTTCACTGGTGACGGAACTTCGGGAGCCTTCCTGCTGAGCCATTTCAGCGCGGGCCTTACTGGCACTCTTGCGCAGTGCCTCAAGGCGGTCCTCGTAGAAGCTGCGCCGGCGTTTCTTCCTGGTCTGCTCCACCAGTTCCTTCAGGGCTCCACCAAGGCTGCGGTAGGCGTTCGGCACGCTGTAGCCGAACCGGCAGGCCAGATCGATGGCGCGCTCATCGGCTGAAATGGCGTCCTGAAGACGTTTCTCCGAGTTGTTCTTGAGATAAAGCCGATAGCCAGCGAAACCAGAGAGGCCCAACGCCATCATCAGCAGCAGACCGTCCTGGACCCAGAGCTCACCGATGGCGCCGCCGAGACCGATCGCCAGAGCCGCCATCTCCCAGCCATCCCTGGGAATGGTGTCGTTCTGGATGCGTCCCACCTCATGCCAGAACAGCAGGTTGCGGTGATCGAGCGCCAGACCGTCCCAGCGATCGAGATCGATTTGAATTTCAACCTCGTCCCTGCCGATCTCCTCCAGGGTGATCAGGGGAGGCTCCACCGCCGCGGCGGACTCCACAAACACCCAGTTCTGCATTTCCGGTGGCAGCAGCCCCTTCAGGCGCTGGAGCTCACTCATCACATCCGAGGACACGTCCTCCAAAGGTAGCGAGGCCCTGGCAGTGATTAGTTCCTGCTGAAGCGAAACAGCCGCGTGGGAAGCTGAAGCTGTTTGGCTATTCACCTCAGCCCATGCCTAGGCGGACCGATCTGCGCCGCATCTTGCTGCTGGGTTCTGGACCGATTGTGATCGGTCAGGCCTGTGAGTTCGACTATTCCGGAACCCAGGCCTGCAAAGCACTCCGGGCCGAAGGCTTCGAGGTTGTGCTGGTGAATTCGAATCCGGCGTCGATCATGACCGACCCGGAGATGGCCGATCGCACGTACATCGAACCGTTGACCCCGGACGTGGTGACCCGGGTGATCGAGACCGAGCGGCCCGATGCCCTTCTCCCGACGATGGGGGGGCAAACCGCACTGAATCTTGCGGTGACTTTGGCGGAAAACGGAACGCTCGAGCGTTACGGGGTGGAGCTGATCGGAGCGGATCTTCAGGCCATTCAGAAAGCTGAGGATCGACTGCTGTTCAAGCAGGCCATGGAACGCATCGGCGTGAAGGTCTGTCCCTCTGGAATCGCCTCGTCGATGGAGGAAGCCGAGGCTGTCGGCGC
>JBGKDR010000397.1:0-16133 GCA_042954225.1 Parasynechococcus sp. | reverse complement strand
CGGGAGGGCAATCGCTACGCCGATCAGCTCTATCGCTGGCCGTTCAATGCCGACGTCGGACTTCTGTACTGGCGGACGGACCTGATGGACGCGGCGCCGGAAACACCGGATGAACTGATTGCAATCAGTCGAAAACTGATTGAGAACGGAGCAACGAAAGAGGGCTTCGTCTGGCAGGGGCGTCAGTACGAAGGGCTCAGTTGTGATGCACTGGAAATCATCCGGGGCTTTGGCGGTCGCTGGCTGGATGAGGCTGGCGATCCTGCGATGGACACGTCGGCAGCACAGCGGGCCGTGGCCTGGATGGAACGCCTGATCAGCAGTGGTGTCAGCCCCAGAGCGGTGACCAATTACTCCGAGCCGGAAACCCTCCAGGCCTTCAAGGCCGGCGATGCAGCTCTGATGCGCAACTGGCCCTACGCCTGGGCGGAACTGCAGAAGGCCGACAGTGCCGTACAGGGCAAAATCGGCATCACCACGATGGTGGCGGAACCGGGGGTCACCCCCGTCGCCACCCTCGGAAGCTGGGGTCTTTCGGTATTGCGAGGCACACGGCATCGCGAGGCCACCGTCGAGGCGATCCGGTATCTGACGAGTGCGGAGGCACAGAAAACGCGTTTCCTCGATCAGGGCTACACGCCCACGATCGAGACCCTCTACAGCGATCCAGACCTGCTGGCGGTGGCACCTCACCTACCGCAGCTAGCGGCGGCCCTTGAGCTGGCCACCCCGCGCCCCCCCACTCCGCTCTACGCCCAGATCAGCGACGTGCTTCAGCGTCAACTCAGCGGAGTTCTCACCGGTGATCAAACCGTGACCGACGCCCTGGAACGCATCCAGGACACGACTTCAACCATTCTCCAATCAGCAGGAGGCGCTTAAACAATGGCCTTTCTGCTGGCGACACCGGCCCTGCTGCTGCTGCTGTTCATCTATGGATGGCCTCTGCTGCGTTACGGCTGGCTCAGTTTTCACGCGGATTCCGTTCTGACCGGTTTGCAACCGGTGCCCAATGGTGGGGCGAACTGGACCCGCCTTGTTCTTGACGACCGCTTCTGGCAGGACGTTCTGCAGACCAGTCGCTTTGCCCTGGTGTCGGTGGGGTTGGAACTGGTTCTGGCACTGGCAATCGCGCTGCTGCTTGATCAACGCTGGCGGGGGCGTGGAGGCGTCAGAGCCCTGACCTTGCTTCCCTGGGCACTGCCGACCACCGTGATGGCACTGGGATGGCGCTGGATCTTCAACACGCCCTACGGCCCGCTGAATCAGATCGCGACGGCCTTGGGTGGAGAGCCCCTCAATCTGCTGGCATCGCCCCAATGGACGTGGTTGGCCACCGTCCTTGCTGATGTCTGGAAGACGACTCCCTTCATCGCCTTGATCCTGCTGGCGGGGCTGCAAACCATCCCACAGGATCTCTACGAAGCGTTCCGCCTTGAAGGGGGTCTCACCGGACAGGCCCTCAGGCGAATCACCATTCCCCTCCTGCTTCCTTACATCCTGCTGAGCTTGCTGTTTCGACTGGCGCAGGCCTTCGGTGTCTTCGATTTGATCCAGGTGCTGACGGGGGGAGGTCCGGCTGGGAGCACGGAAAGCATTGCCCTATACGCCTATCTCAATGCGATGCGCTTTCTCGACTTCGGCTACAGCGCCACCGTGATGATGGGCGGCTTTGTCCTGCTTTGCCTGGCCGTTGGTCTCACCGCCGCGGGGCTGAGGGCGATCGCGGATCTGCGAGGTCAACCGTGATGAAACAGCGTTTGTACTGGCCTTGGATCACAGCACTCATCCTCTGGTCGGTCGCACCGATGCTCTGGCAGCTGCTGACATCGTTTACCACCAGTGATGCTCTGGTCAGCAGCGGTCGTCCCTGGAGTGAGCGTTGGACGTTGATCCACTACAAAGAACTGCTCCAGGGAGATCCACCGTTCTGGCGTTACCTCTTCAACAGCACGCTTGTCGCCGGTGGAACCACGCTGATCACGCTGTGTCTGGCGATCCCAGGGGCCTACGGCCTGTCCAAACTTCCGGCGCGATTGCGGCGGTCTCTGCGGATGCTGATTGCGGCCGCTGCCTTGTTTCCCTACGTGTTGCTGTTTCTCGCCCTGCTCGAGCTGGCCAGACAGCTGGGTTGGGGGAACAACCTCCTGCTGATCACCATCCCCTATGCAGCGCTGTCGATGCCCCTTGCACTGCTGCTGCTGACGGCGGCTTTTGAAGGCCTGCCCAAGGACCTGGACGATGCAGCCCGGCTCGAAGGGATGAGCATTCAACAGCGGTTGCGCTGGATCCTGATCCCGTTGATCACGCCAGCCTCGGCAAGCACCGCCGTCCTCGTGTTTTTGTTCGCCTGGAATGAATACCCCATTGCGCTGACCTGGATCAGCCGTTCCGATCTGCTCACGCTCCCCGTCGCCATGGCACGAATCGCCGGATCATCGATCTATGCCATTCCCTATGGCGCCTATGCGGCCGCCACTGTCCTCGGCTCCATTCCACTGCTAGTGCTGGTCTTCCTCTTCCAAAAGCAGATCGTCTCAGGACTGACCCAGGGGGCCATCAAAGGATGATGCTTGAACTCAAGTCCATTGGACGACGCTTCGGCCAGAACTGGATTCTCAAGGACCTCAACCTTGGGGTGAGCGAAGGGGAATGCGTCGCTCTACTCGGTCCCAGTGGCTGCGGGAAAAGCACCGCGCTACGACTCATTGCCGGCCTCGATCAACCCGATCAGGGAGAGGTGATCCTGGCGGGGCAATCCCAGAGTCGGATCCCGGCCCACCGCCGCCGCATCGGCATGGTGTTTCAGAGCTATGCCCTGTTCCCGCATCTCACGGTGCGGGGAAATCTGTCACTGGGCCTGAAGATTCGCGGCGCCTCAACGGCGGAGCAGCGCCAACGGGTCGATCAGATTCTTGAGGTTGTCCGCCTGCGGGATCAGGCGGATCGCCAACCCGCGCAGCTGTCGGGTGGACAGCGGCAACGGGTGGCCCTGGCCAGGGCGCTCCTGCGCGACCCGCTCGTCTATCTGCTCGACGAACCGATGAGCAACCTTGACGCCCAGCTGCGGGAAGAGCTCCGACCGGATCTCAGGCGCCTGATCATGGGTGGGCCTCAACCGGTCGTCTACGTCACCCACGATCAGCAGGAGGCCATGGCACTCGCTGATCGCATCGCCGTTCTCCGCGCAGGGCGCATCGAACAGATCGGAACGCCTGAACAGCTGTACAACGCGCCTGAGACACAGTTCGTGGCCCAGTTCATCGGACGTCCGCCGATGAACCTGCTCAGCCCCGAGGATGGGATGGTCGTGGGAATTCGACCAGAACACCTTCGCTTTGCTCAAGACGGGCTGACCTACCGACTGCTCAGCCGGGAATGGCACGGAGCGAGTCAGCATCTGCAGCTGGACACCAGCCGAGGGACGCTGCGGATGGTCTGCTCAGGGGAACATGCCGTCGAGGAGACGGGCAGCATCAGCTGGGAGCGGGTACGGGAGCATCACTTCGATGCCAACACATCCCAACGGCTCACGCTGAGCTGAAAATCCGCGAATGCTCTGCGGCCCGGTGCTGAAGGTGACTTAAACGATCGGGATCTGCGGGTTGATCGACACAATCCCGCCATTGGGCCAGAAGTCTGTCCGCATCAAGACCGCTCTTGAGATCCGTGCATGGCACCGCGGCCATCTCAGCTGCCACTGCCACCTTCGGGTCGTAGCTCAGTGCAGCCATGGGACATCCGGCCAGACGCGCCAGGATCAGAGCATGCAGGCGCATCGGCAGCACCAAGCGGGCCTGTTCCACCAGGGCGTCGATCTCCGAGACGGCGGATGGAACGACCACCGAACTACGACGTCGCAGTGACGCCGACACAACACCCTGGCGATCCAACACGTCCAGGAGCGCAGCATCTTGATGCTGATGGAACGCCAGCCATACGACCGGTGCATCCAGGCTCGTCGCCAACCGATCCAGGGCCCCGATGAGCGCACTCCATCCCGCTCGATCCAGCAACGGAGTCGGTCGCCAGCTCACGACGATGGGTCCACCGCCCCGCCATGGCTTTCGCGGCATCTGCCAGACCGGATCGGGGGCCATCAACATCGGCAACCCTGGCGCCCAGCGTTGGGCCAAGGCGAGCGAGGCCTGGTCACGCCAACTTGCAGCCGTGCACCACGGCAGCATCTGGCTCACAAGCCAACGGCTCAGTGGACGCCGCAGTGGTCCAAGACCCTGTCCCCAGAGCAACACTTTGCGGCCGCGAAGCCGTGCCAGACCCAGCAGAAGCAGGTAGTAAACGAGGCTGGTGAAGCTGGTGCTGTCCTGCAGCAGGCTGCCCCCGCCAAACACCACGGTGTCGACACGACTGACGGCCCGGAGCACCTCGGACAGCGAACGACGATTCACACACACCGCCTGCGGCGCCAGGGCTTTCACCGCCTCGTGATCATGGGCCGTGATCAGCACCTTCAGGGCTGGATCGAGCTGTTGCAGCAGAACCTGAAGCAGAGCGTCATCGCCGAGGTTGTGTTCTCCGTAGTACCCACAAAGCAGCACCCTGCCCTCAGCGCTCGCCCTCACACCTCATCCACCGCACGGTGCCGTCATTATCAGGGCAGTGTTGGAGGCCATGACCCCATGCATGCGCTGTCACTCGGAACCTGGTGGATTCACATCGCCTCCGTGCTCGAGTGGAGCCTTGCGATTGTGCTGATCCGACAGCGCGGTGAGGTCGGGCTGGCCTGGGCGATGCTGCCTGCTCTAGTCAGCGCGATGGCCGCCTGCACCTGGCATCTGTTCGATAACAGTGAGAGCCTGCGGGGGCTTGTGGTGCTGCAGGCCAGCTGCACACTTGTGGGCAACATGGCCCTCGCCGCAGCTGCGTTCAGGATGATGCGACGCCAGGAGGCATGAGATGGATTGGGATCCGTCACCACTCTTTGCCCTGTCTCTGCCTCCCTATCTGCTCTTTCTGCACTGGCTGCAAAAAAGCAGGGTTCTTCCACCCCTGGCCGTCTGGGGCTTCCGCTTGACGCTGCTGTTCGTGGTGATCACGATCATCGCCGCCGTGATTGCCCTGCGCTGCTGCGATGCCGAACTCGTGGAGATCGATGCGCTGCACGGCGGTGCCGAAGCGTTTCTCACCCTGGGCAATGCGGTCCTTGTGGCGGGACTGTGGCAACAACAGCAACAAAAGGGTGAATAACTCTTAAGAGCCCCTGCCAGAGGATCGTTCCACTCGGATGATGAGGCGTCGCTCGATGCCGTGCATGCTGACCCCACTTTTCGCTATCGCGCCCGCCACCGTCTCCTGGTCCCCAAAAGTTGCCCTGGTGATGATCGTGTGCAACGTGATCGCCATCGGCATTGGCAAGGCCACGATCAAGCATCCCAATGAAGGTGCTCAGCTTCCCAACCCGGCGTTCTTCGGCGGCCTGAGCCATGCCTCTCTGCTGGCGACCACAAGCCTCGGCCACATCATCGGAATCGGAGCCATCCAAGGGCTTGCAGCCCGCGGCGTTCTCTGAACCGCTGATTCAGCCGAAAAAGTCGTAAGAACAAAAGAGCCCGTGCTGAGTCAGTGCGGGTTCTTTTTTTGGGAACTCAGAAGGGACGCAGGCGACAGACGGTGTGACCATCCATAAGCGTGCGGGCATGGATCGAGGTTTCACGCAAAAGTCGACGTCGATCCCTGGGTGGAAGAGAGTTTTGGAATCCACAGGCCGATGCTGCGGACCACAGCCTCACGTCTGACCGCTGATCCACTGTCGACGGCAGAGCATCTGGGCCGATACCGCCAAGTGCGGACTAAAAGCCGCGGCCCTCTCGCTCCCTCAGCTGCAGTTTGAGCCGCTGATACTTCAGCAGAGCCGCTTCCTCATCAAGCTGAGGAAACAACTGAACCGCCTCTTCTCGGGTGGTGGGTTCCAACAACCAGTCCTGCTCAGGCTCGGGCCGCAAAGTCTGGGGATCCCGGCGCCATCGGGATGAACCAGGCAACCATGTCCTGATCCTGTGCAGCAGATCCAAAGGGTGGATGGACGGTTGGGTCATGGGTTTCTAATGCAGGACATACGGCAACAAACGCAAGCCGTACCGCTCGAATCTGTAATCGAACAGCAGCGAGGAGAGGTCTTCGGCATTGGCCCTGCTGGAGAGTCCCTCGATCAGACGACGCATGCGTCGATCGGCCCGGTGATCAGGAGCCAGCCCCCAGGTGCGTCGGGCCAGACGTCCGGAAATGGGCCATCGCCAGCCGAGCCTCAACCTGAGATCACGCTCATAACGGGATCTCAGCGTTGATGGGTCACCTCCGGCCTGGAAGGTTCGGGCCAGACAATCGGCACTGACCAAGGCGTGGCGGATGCCTTCCCCACCCAGAAGGTTCGCCGTGCTGGCGGCATCGCCGATGCCGATCAACGACCCTTGGCCAAACACCTGATCGCGTCGAATCGTGCTGGACACCGTTCCGCCATGGCGATCCAGGACATCGGCACCCTCCAGACCGCACTGACGCAGAAGATTCCGCAAGGCATCACCGAGCCCCTGACGGTGCCGACCCTGGCTGTGTCGTGGCGGCAGACGGCAGACACCGACCTTCAATCGCCCCTGATCCATCGGAAATATCCAGCCATAGCCGTGATGGACCCACTTGCGGCCGAGAAAAAAACTGAGGCGGTCTCGCCAACGGGCTGATGAGCGGTCATCCACCTGAATCAGCCATTCGGCACCCGTCCCTGACAACAGCGGATCCTGCTCTGAAGCGATGGCGATCCCCGCTCGTCTGAGCAAGGCACGCTTGGCACCCGTGGCATCCACAAGCCAGCGGACGCGACGGTCCAGGACCTGACCATTGCGACTGAACAGACGAACCTGAGCAACATCGTGGTCCAGCTCGGTCAGCTCGACCCGGGTGCCAAGAAGCAGCTCAACACCAGCGTCGCGAGCCTGTGCCCAAAGTGCGTCCCGAAGTCCAGCAAAATCCAGCACCACGCCCAGTTCAGACGCAGACCACCACTGGTGCTCCAAACCGTCGGGATCGAGCAGTTGCCAACCCGACCAGCGAACCGACCAACACGATTTCGGAACCCTGAGGTCCTCGGCGGCAGCCATCGGCATTGCTGCGCTGGAAAACACGTCCTGGTTGGAGGTCGCAAGCGCGTCGACAAGGGTGACCGAATGACCTTGTTGCGCCAGATTCACAGCAAGGCGGGCACCGGCCGGACCGGCACCGGCCACAAGAACGGTGCTCAAGCGAGTTCAGTCAAGTCAGGTCGAGGCCATGCCCAGGGGAGCCGTGTTCTTCATGGCTGATGCCACACCAAAGGAGAAACGCTCCTGAATCCGGACAGCCATCTGTGCCGGGGTGAGTCCGAGCGCCTCAAGGCTCTGTTGCGGGGTGGCGTGGTCCACCAATTGATCAGGGATACCCAGGCGCAGCATCGCCACATCGATGGCCTGATCGGACAACGATTCGAGAACGGCCGCTCCAAAGCCACCGGCCAAGGCGCCTTCCTCCATCGTCACCACGCGGTTGATGCGTTGGCAGAGGGGATGAATCAGGGACTCGTCCAGGGGGCGAAGGAAACGGGCATTGACGACAGTTGCGGACTGACCGCTGCGTTCCAGCAACTCAGCCGTGGCCAGCGCAGGATTGACCATGGAGCCGTAGGCCAGGATCAACAGGTCATCACCGGTCCTGAGCACCTCACCACAGCCAATCGGCAGGGGTTCCCAACCCTCTTCCATCAACGGCACTCCGGCACCTGACCCCCGTGGAATGCGCAGGGCCGTGGGACCGTCATGGCCCAGGCAGGTCACCAGCATCCGTTGCAGCTCGGACTCATCCTTTGGCGCCATCACCGTGAAGTTCGGGATGGCACGCATGTAGCTGATGTCGTACTGGCCTTGGTGCGTCGGTCCATCCGCACCGACGATGCCAGCACGGTCGAGCACGAAGGTAACGGGAAGCTTCTGAATTCCCACATCGTGGATCAGCTGGTCGTAGGCCCGCTGCAGGAAGGTGCTGTAGATGGCAACGACAGGCCGAAGGCCTTCGCAAGCCATTCCGGCGGCCAGGGTCACGGCATGCTGCTCGGCGATTCCGACATCGATGTACTGATCGGGAACGGCTTTCTGAAGCAGATCCAGACCTGTTCCCGTCGCCATCGCGGCGGTGATGCCGACCACCCGGCTGTCCTGTTCGCAGAGCTTCACCAGGGTCTGGCCGAACACTTTGCTGTAGCTGGGGGGTTTCGGCGTCTTGGACGGGATCGCCTTGCCTGTGTTGAGATCGAAGGCCGACTGAGCGTGGTAACCGACCTGATCGGCTTCCGCATAGGGGTAGCCCTTGCCCTTGGTCGTGACCACATGCACAAGCACAGGACCTCCGGCACGGTGGGCGTCCTGGAACGTGCGGACCATCTCGCCGATGTCATGGCCGTCGACCGGACCCATGTAGGTGAGGCCCAGCTCTTCAAACACAGCACCAACCTTGGGCACAGCAAGACGGCGCATGCTGCCCTTGAGTCGATTCAGTTCCGCTGGAATTTCCCCTCCCATGAAGGGAAGATTCCGAACGCTTTCCTCAACACTTCCCGAGAGGAACTGCATCGGGGGGCTAAGTCGCATCCTGTTGAGATGCGAAGACAACGCTCCGACCGGCGGAGAGATCGACATGTCGTTGTCGTTCAACACCACCAGGAGTGGCGTCTGGGGGAGGTGACCGGCGTGGTTGATGGCCTCAAGTGCCATACCGCCGGTCAGGGCTCCATCCCCGATCACAGCGACGCACTTGAAATCCTCACCACGGTTATCCCGGGCAAGGGCCATGCCCAGGGCCGCGGAAATCGATGTACTGGCGTGACCAGCACCGAAGTGGTCGAACGAACTTTCGCCACGTTTGAGATAACCGGCGACTCCATCCTTCTGGCGGAGGGTGTCGAAGTTGTCGAAGCGACCGGTGATCAACTTGTGCGGGTAGGCCTGGTGGCCCACATCCCAGACGACCCGATCTCGGTCGAGATCCAAGGTCTGATACAGAGCGAGAGTCAGCTCGACAACGCCGAGGCCTGGCCCCAGATGTCCACCACTGGTGGACACAACCTGCAAATGGCGTTCACGGATCTGCCGAGCCACATCGGCCAGTTCGGCGTGGCTGAGACCGTGCAACTGATTGGGATGTGTCAGATCACCGAGACGCATGCACAGCCCGCACCAATCCTTGCAATCTACGGGGTCCGACCCACAGACCGAGGTCCTGGTGCACTTGTGAGAATGGCGCGATGACCGACTACCTGCAACGGATCCTTCGGGCGCGCGTCTATGACGTCGCGGTGGAGACACCACTCGATCCTGCCCCCAACCTGAGCCGGCGTTTGCACAACACCGTGCTGCTGAAACGGGAGGATCTGCAACCTGTCTTCTCGTTCAAGCTGCGCGGGGCCTACAACCGCATGGCTCAGCTGACCCCCGAGGAATTGCAGCGGGGCGTCATTGCGTCGAGCGCTGGCAATCACGCCCAGGGTGTTGCCCTGAGTGCGTCCCGTCTCGGTTGCAGAGCTGTGATCGTGATGCCCGCCACCACTCCGGAGGTGAAAGTCCGAGCCGTACGGGCCCTGGGAGCCGAAGTGGTTCTGCACGGTGAGACCTATGACGAATGCTCAGCAGAGGCCAGGCGGCGCTGCGAGGCCGATGGCTTGACCTTCATTCACCCCTTCGATGACCCCGAGGTGATTGCCGGACAGGGCACCATCGGGCTCGAAGTGATGCGTCAGAGCTCCAAACGCCCTGATGTCATCTACCTCGCGGTCGGCGGCGGCGGTCTGATTGGTGGCGTGGCCGCTTATGTGAAAAGTCTCTGGCCGGAGGTCGACATTGTTGGTGTGGAACCGGTCGATGCCGACGCCATGACGCAGTCCCTGGCTGCGGGAAAGCGGATTGAATTGCCCCAGGTGGGTCTGTTCGCGGATGGGGTTGCGGTGCGTCTGGTGGGGGAAGAAACCTTTGCCCTGGCCCAGCGCCATGTGGATCGCATGGTGCGTGTGGACACCGATGCCATCTGCGCCGCCATCAAGGATGTCTTCGAAGACACCCGTTCCATCCTGGAACCGGCGGGAGCCCTCGCCGTGGCAGGGATGAAGGAGGACGTGGCGCAACGCGGCCTCAAGGATCAGACCCTGGTGGCCGTCGCCTGTGGCGCCAACATGAATTTCGACAGGCTGCGCTTCATCTCGGAACGGTCCGAACTCGGCGAAGGACGTGAAGCGATGCTGTCGGTGGAAATTCCGGAATCACCGGGAAGCCTTCGCACGCTTTGCCGCCAACTGGCCAAACGCAGCCTGACGGAATTCAGCTACCGGATGACGGAAGGGGAACGTGCTCATATCTTCATCGGCGTTCAGGTCACTGATCAGAGCGACCGCCTGGACCTGACGGAGCAGCTCCGTGGGTCGGGGTTCCCCTGCCTTGATCTCAGCGACGATGAATTCGCCAAGGTGCACCTGCGCCACATGGTTGGAGGGCGTCTGCCCGATTCAGCCCGAACCGCCTGCGCTGGAGATTGCCGCGAACTGCTGTACCGATTCGAATTCCCCGAACGGCCTGGGGCCTTGATGAATTTCGTGGATGCGCTCCACGCCGGCTGGAGCATCAGCATTTTCCACTACCGGAACCACGGTGCGGATGTTGGTCGGATCGTGGTTGGCGTTCTTGTTCCCGATGGGGAGCATTCAGGCTGGACAAACTTCCTGGACGAGCTGGGATACCCCTGCTGGGAGGAGACCGAGAACCCTGCCTACAAGCTGTTCCTTTGAGGGAATGGCGGTAGCTTGAACCTTTCCAGGGGGGTGTGATGTCCAGCCCGTCTCTGGCCACGCGGCTGGAAGCCATCCTTTATCTCAAAGGACGACCGATCAGCGTCGGCGAACTGAAGGAGCTCTCCAGAAGCAGTCGTGAGGAGGTGGAGCAGGCACTTCTGGAACTCACCGCGCGCTACGCGCAGCAGGAGTCTGCGCTGGTCATCCAGGAGACAGCAGGTCGCTACTGCCTGCAACTCAAGGAAGGACTGACGGATCTGGTACAGGATCTTCTTCCGGTGGACCTCTCCACGGCGGCACTGCGAACCCTGGCGACCATTGCGCTGAAGAAGCGGATTCTCCAGTCCGATCTGGTGGAGCTGCGTGGATCCGGTGCCTATGACCACATCAAGGAACTGCTGGCTCAGGAGTTCATTGAACGCCGTCGACAGAGCGAAGGACGGTCGTACTGGATCACCCTCTCGGAAAAGTTCCACAGAACCTTTTCCGTGCTGCCTGATCTGCCCGCATCGGATTCCAAGCAACCTGCATAAACTCAGAGACAGAGCCTCTTCGGATCCTTGGAAACAGCTGTTCTCACGAGCGGAATTGCCTACGTGCTGGGCGTGCTCGCCTTCGCGGTGAACATCTATTCGCTCGTTTTGTTCGTACGGGTTCTGCTGAGCTGGTTCCCGAATGTGGATCTCTCCAACCCCATCCTCAGCGGTGTGGTCTCAATTTCTGATCCCTACCTGAACATGTTCAGGGGGGTGATTCCGCCTTTGGGGGGATTTGATCTCTCGGCAATCCTGGCCTTCGTGGCATTGAATCTGCTCCGAAGCCTGTTGCTGCAATCCAGTGCGCAATTCAACGGACTGTCTCTCGGAGTCTGAATCAGAGAATCTCCTGTTCAAGAGGAAGCAGTTCATCGTCGTCCTGTGCGCGTGATCGCACAGGAGCCGTGAATCCCCGGGCCTTGGGATTACGCACTTCGAAAGGCCCGGGTGTTCCTGCAGGGATGGCCAATCGCAGTGCAAATGACTGCACCCCTGGATTCACATCACCAATGGATCCCACCCGCGTCCGGTTCTGAAGAACGGGCTCACCACTGGCATCCAGAATTCTTGCGTAGACGTCGGTGTCGACAACTGTGCGACGACCGGCATTGGTGACGTCTCCGGTGAGGACGTAGCAACTGGCGCCCATCGGCCTAGCCAGATCGGGCTGTCGTCCTGGGTCATCGTTGACACAGGGCTGCAACACCACATCGGAGAGAGCGAGATCCAGAGCACTCGCCATGCCCGGACCGATGGTCAAGAGCAGGACAAGCGTGCAGAGGGCAAGCAGTCGGCGCACGATGGTGATCAACGAAGGTCTCCACTGCCTGAGATCCGCCCTCGGGAGGCTCGGCTCGACAGTTTTTCAAGGTTCGCAGCTGCGACCTCCTCAAGGTCATAACCGAGTTCCGTGGCCAACTGAGCCACGTACCAGAGCACATCCCCAAGCTCCAGCTTGATCGCGTCGCAGGTGGCCTGATCGAACACCCCCTCCCCATCGCGGAGCACCTTCTTGACCTTGTCAGCCACTTCTCCCGCCTCGCCCGTGAGTCCAAGGGTGGGATAAATCGGATTGTGTCCGATGTTGGGGTAAGCCGCCGTTTTTCTGGCAGCTTCCTGATAGGCATTGAGATCCATGGCGGTGCTGCAGCGGCTGGAAACGCCCAGAAAACGCCTGGATGGTAGTTTCCGCAAGGTTTTTTCGGCCCCGATATGGCCCTGTTCGATCTGAACCGACGGACCAAGATCGTGGCCACCATCGGCCCCGCCACCGAAAGTCCCGAGCGCATCAAGGAGCTGGTTCAGGCAGGCGCCACCACCTTTCGCCTGAACTTCTCCCACGGAGACCACAGCGAGCACGCCAAGCGGATCGCGACGATCCGCCAGGTCTCCAAGGACATCGGCCGCCACATCGGCATCCTTCAGGACTTGCAAGGTCCCAAGATCAGACTCGGCCGCTTCGCCGAGGGACCGATCACCCTGGCCAACGGCGATTCCTTCGCGCTCACGTCACGCGACGTGAGTTGCGATCAGAGCATCGCCACCGTGACGTACGACAAGCTCGCGGACGAAGTCACCGCCGGCAGCCGGATTCTGCTGGACGACGGCCGCGTGGAGATGAAGGTTGAACGCGTCGATAAGCCAGAGCAGACCTTGTATTGCAGCGTCACCGTTGGCGGTGTGTTGTCGAACAACAAAGGGGTCAACTTTCCGGATGTGCAACTCTCCGTGCGAGCACTGACGGACAAGGACAAAACCGACCTGGCCTTCGGTTTAAGCCAAGGGGTTGACTGGGTCGCCTTGAGTTTCGTCCGTAACCCCTCCGATATGGAGGAAATCCGCGATCTGATCCGCGGCCACGGTCACACCACACCTGTGGTGGCCAAGATTGAAAAATTCGAGGCGATCGACCAGATCGATGCCATCCTTCCCCTGTGCGACGGCGTCATGGTCGCCCGTGGAGACCTCGGCGTAGAAATGCCCGCTGAAGAAGTTCCGCTGCTGCAGAAGGAGCTGATTCAGAAAGCCAACAGCCTTGGCATCCCGATCATCACCGCAACGCAGATGCTGGATTCGATGGCATCCAGCCCGCGGCCGACACGTGCGGAAGTCAGTGATGTGGCCAACGCGATTCTGGATGGCACCGATGCTGTGATGCTCTCCAACGAAACCGCCGTCGGGGATTTCCCGGTGGAAGCGGTGGAAACGATGGCCACCATCGCCCGACGTATCGAGAAGGATTATCCACAGCGCAAGATCGACAGTCATCTGCCCTGCACGATTCCGAATGCTCTCAGTGGTGCCGTCAGCACCATTGCAAGCCAACTGAATGCTTCCGCCATCCTGCCGCTGACAAAAAGCGGAGCCACCGCCCACAACGTGAGCAAATTCCGGCCCTCGGCGCCGATCCTGGCGATCACGCACGACGAATCCGTGGCCTGCAAGCTTCAACTGGTCTGGGGTGTGACACCCCTGGTTGTGGAGCAGATGACCACAACCACCAAGACCTTCACGGCGGCCATGGAGTCAGCCAAATCCATGGGTGTGCTCAAGGAGGGAGATCTGGTCGTTCAGACCGCAGGAACCCACTCAGGTGTGTCCGGATCCACCGATCTGGTCAAGGTTGGAATCGTCGATGCCAAAACCGACTCGATGATCTGACCAGACTGGCCCCACCCGATCTGAGCTGCCGATGAGTGGACGCCTTCCCGCCATGGAGACCGTGCGGATGGCGCTGTCGACCCTGCGTGGGAACCGGCTGCGCAGTCTGCTCACCATGCTGGGCATCGTCATCGGCAATGCCTCGGTCATCACGCTTGTTGGTGTGGGCCGAGGGGCCCAGGGGCTTGCCGAAGAACAACTGAGCAACCTCGGCGCCAATGTTTTGTTTGTGGTGCCCGGCAACAACGACACGCGACGACGCGGCGTGGCCTTCCCGAGGACGTTGGTTCTCGAAGACTCAGAGGCCATCGCCGCACAGGTCCCGAGCGTCAAACGCGTTGCACCCCAGATCAGCAGCAGTCAGGTGGTCCAGGCAGGTGCTCGATCAGCGAGCAGCTCGATCTCCGGAATCACGCCTGAATTCCTTCCTGTTCGCAGCTTCGAGATTGCCCAGGGTCGCTTCATCAGCCAGAACGACCTGGATGCAGCCCGCAGTGTGGTGGTCATCGGTCCCGACCTTCGGACCAAACTCTTCCCCACCGGCAACCCGATCGGAGAGCGGTTGCGGATCCGCGATCAATCCTTTGAAGTGGTGGGAGTGATGGCTCCCAAAGGTGCGGTCTTTGGCAGCAATCAGGATGAAAATGCCTACATCCCTTTGAGCACCATGGTGACCCGACTCACCGGTCGGGATCCCACCTATGGCGTCAGTCTGAGTTTCATCAGTGTGGAAGCGCGGGACTCCAGCAGTACAGGGGCCGCAAAATTCCAGATCACCAATCTGCTGCGTCAAAGGCACAACATCCTTCGTGATGACGACTTCGCCGTCCGGTCCCAGAAGGATGCACTCAGCATTGTTGGGACCATCACCGGTGGACTGACCTTGATGCTCGCCGCAATCGGTGGAATCTCCCTGCTGGTTGGCGGGATCGGAATCATGAACATCATGCTCGTCTCGGTCAGTGAGCGCACCCAGGAAATCGGACTGCGCAAGGCTCTCGGGGCACGAAGCGGTGATGTTCTCCAGCAGTTCCTTGTCGAATCGTTGGTGCTGGCAAGTCTGGGCGGTGCCATCGGTACCGCCACTGGACTCGGGACCGTCGCGGTGATAGCGGCCGTAACCCCTTTACCCGCCACCATCGGAGCGACCACGGTCCTCGTGACGGTGGGCTTATCCGGATCGATCGGTCTGTTCTTCGGTGTTGTGCCCGCACGACGTGCAGCGCACCTTGATCCGATTGTTGCTCTGAGAAGCCTTTAAGTCGCTCTCAGAAAACAGGCCAGGCCATTTACAATCGTTCATCATCGACACAGCTCATGAATCAGCGCTGGCGCGTCATTGCCCTCTGGCTCCTGCCGATTGGGTTGGTCCTGCTGATCGGATGGCAGGTGGTGAGCAGCGGGGGGCTCAACGGTGTGGGCGGCAATAGCCCAACCGTGGCTCCGCGGAATGCCGCTGTTTCACGCATGAGCTACGGCCGCTTCCTTGATTACGTCGAAGCTGGCCGGGTCACTGCCGTCGATATCTATGACGGTGGACGCAATGCGGTTGTTGAAGCTGCTGACCCTGATCTGGACAACAAAGTCCAGCGCATTCGCGTCGACCTTCCCGGTCTGGCACCTGAGCTGATCAATACCCTTAAAAAGGAGGGCATCAGCTTTGATATTCACCCGCCCAAGACAGCACCCCCAGCCCTTGGCCTTCTTGGCAATCTGCTGTTCCCATTGCTTCTGATTGGCGCCCTGATCTTCCTGGCTCGCCGCAACAGCGGCATGCCCGGTGGTCCTGGCCAGGCCATGCAGTTCGGCAAAAGCAAGGCCCGCTTCATGATGGAAGCGGAAACCGGCGTCAAATTTGACGACGTCGCCGGTGTGGCAGAAGCAAAGCAGGAACTTGAAGAGGTCGTCACCTTCCTGAAGCAACCCGAGCGCTTCACATCTGTTGGTGCTCAAATCCCCCGTGGTCTGCTGCTGGTGGGCCCTCCAGGTACCGGTAAGACCCTCCTTGCCAAAGCCATTGCAGGAGAGGCAGGTGTTCCCTTCTTCTCACTGTCCGGTTCCGAATTCGTTGAGATGTTCGTCGGCGTTGGTGCCAGCCGCGTTCGCGACCTGTTCAA
>JBGKDR010000396.1:0-8374 GCA_042954225.1 Parasynechococcus sp. | reverse complement strand
ACGATCCACGGCGGCGACTGCAACGGTTACTCGAGCACAACCAGTTGATTGGTCGGGAGGTGCTCATGGGCGAAGACGATCTCAACCACGATTGCGGCGATCTGATTGCTTTTTTTGAAGAGGATGGGACATCTCCCGCATACCTGAAGTCCGGCCCATCGGGTTATCAGATCTGGGCGCCGTTGCGCATGGCAAAACCACGCTCCATCTGGGACTGCAAGGAGCTGCTGAGCCAGCTCAGCCCAAGAATGGTGGCCGTCAATCCAGCATTGACAGCCAATGATCTGAGCACCCTGGGGTTGCTGAGATTTGCCTTCGGCAAACCCAACAATCTCACCCGTTACATCGTCAGCGGGCTGCTGATGGGCCTTGCCGTTGGCTTTCTGCTCGCGATTGGACGCGAGGTTGGCGCGTCGCGGTGGATCTTCAGCCTGGGAGCAGCAGGGGCCGTTCTGGGCTCCTGCCTTGGTGTGGTCAGCGGCGGCTTTCGCAGTGGCATTGCCGTGATGGCCGTCGGCACCGGGCTGGCGATGCTGACGCCAACCTTCAATACCGTCATCACCAACAGCGCCCTTCCTGACAGGGATCTCGGGCTTCTTCTTCAGATCAGCCTGGTGTTGGTCGCCGCCGGAATGACACGGGTGGCGCTCGAGTGGATTCAAAGTCGCGACGTGATGCTGACCCAGCACAGCGGCGCGGCACGAACGCAACTGGCAGGAATGCACCGGTTGCTCAGCTTGCCAACGGAGTTTTTCCGTCTCCGCAGCGTTGGCGACCTGCAATTGCGATTTGGCGCCTTTGAAGAACTCAGGCTCGAAATTCAGACCCTGATGGAAGGCGGATTGGTGCGCTTTGCGCTCACCAGCACCTATGTGCTGTTCATGCTGCGTATCAGCGTCAAACTCACCTTGCTGGCGATCGCCATCGCCATGCTGATTGTCGTTCCAACCACAATTCTTGCCCTGCAGTCTCGCCCTTTACAGCGTCACCAGGAGGTGGCGGAGGCCGAGGCACAGAGTCGCAATCTTGAACTCATTAATTCCGTCAGTAAATTACGACTCGCCGGAGCGGAAGCTCCCGCAGCTCGATGGTGGGCAGAGCGCTATCAGCAGGTGGTCAATCTTGAGAATTCTCTTGATATCAAAGAAGCCACTGCATCGTTATTGAACAACATTATGCCCAATCTTGGCACCTTGATGATTTACATCATGGTCACACGATTGCTGGCAGAAGCCGCATCGTCCAGCCTGGTGAATGCACCCAATGTCGGCCAACAACTCGGCTTCTTTGCCGCCTTCAACACCTTCATCGGTGGCATCGCCGGACTGGCGGGTTTGTTTGCAGGAGCCTTTGACATCCCCGTGATCTATGAACGCGCCAGGCCTCTGCTGGACGCCGAGCCGGAAGCACAGGACAACAACGAAGAGATCGGAACCCTGCTGGGCAATCTTGAGCTGGATCGGGTCAGCTACCGCTACGACAACGACCGCCCACTCGTCCTTGACGGTGTCAGCTTTGAGGCGAAAGCGGGGGAGTACGTCGCGATTGTTGGGCCATCGGGGTCCGGCAAGTCAACCCTGGTCCGTCTCCTGCTGGGCTTTGCCTCCCCGGAAAACGGAACCATTCGCTTTGACGGACGGCCATTGGCCGGCATGGAACTCAACAGTGTTCGACGCCAGATCGGCACGGTTCTGCAAAGCAACTCGCTGTTCAGCTCCTCCATGATTGAGGCGATTGCCGGTGGTGCTGTCATCCAGGAAGAGGAGGCATGGCATGCCGCTGAGCTGGCGGGGCTGGCGGATGACATCCGTGCGATGCCGATGGGCATGCAGACCATGATTCCCGATGGAGGAGGAACACTCTCGGGAGGACAGCGCCAGAGGGTTGTGATTGCGCGGGCCCTGGTGAGACAACCTCGCCTACTGATCTTCGATGAGGCCACCAGCGCCCTGGACAACCACAGCCAGGCTGTGGTCACCAGAAGCCTGGATCAACTGTCGATCACCCGTGTGGTGATTGCCCACCGACTCAGCACCATTCGCCATGCCGATCGCATCATCGTGATGGATCAAGGGCAGGTGAAAGAGCAGGGAAATTTCGACACCCTCATGGCCAATGACGGTTTATTCCACCGCCTGATGCAACGACAAATCCAATGAGCATTTTCCGGAAAGCCGCGCTGGATGCCCTGTCCACGCCCGAGCAACTCAATCAGCCACTACGGCTCCTGCGTCCAACACAATGGGTGCTGCTGATCTCGCTCAGCCTGTTCAGTCTGACCATCCTCACCTGGTCCATCTTCGGTCGGATCCCGGTGAGGATCAGCGGCAAAGGGGTGTTGATCAAACCCAACAGCCTGACGGTGGTCCAAAGCGAAACCAATGGGCAGATCGCTGAACTGTCGGTGAACGTCGGCGATTGCATTGATGAACAAAGCCTGTTGGCACGCATCGATCCTGTGAGCCAGGAAATCGAAATGAAGGCTGTCAAAACACAGTTGGATCAGTTGCTCATCCAGGACGAAGCACAGGACGTCCTGGCCCAACAACGGCTCAGCCAGTTGCAAGCAGATATCGAACGGGTAACCCACCTCGCCCAGACAGGAGCGATGTCAACGGACGAACTCAACCGCAGGCGCCGTGAACTCAGTCAGTTGCGCTACGCCATGGAGTCTGAAAACAGTCGGCGTGAACAGCAGATCAAGGAGCAACAGAACCGCATCCTCTCCCGACAGGAAGAAATTGAACGGACAAGCTTGATTCGTGCTCCGATCAGCGGGTGCATTATCGATCGAGGCGTCCATCAAGGGGAAGTGGTTCAGCCCGGTTCCACGTTGTTCACCCTGCAACGGGACGGAACAGATGAGGAGCTCGAAAGTCTCGTCTTTTTTCCCGCCAAAGACGGCAAGCGTCTGGAGCAAGGACAACTGGTTCGCGTCAGTCCAACGACCACAAAACAACAACGCCATGGCGGCATCGAAGGTGAAATCACCAAGGTGCGCTCGCTGCCCGTACGGGATGAAGCGATCGTCAAACGTCTCGGCGTGAGGTCGTTACTGGACTCTGTCCGCGGGGGACAGTCCGACCCACTGATTGAGGTGAGCACCACTCTGAAGCGGGATTCGAGCACCCACAGCGGCTACGACTGGGGCGGAGGTCCTGGGCCAAAAATCACACTTTCGCCCGGCACAACCACGACGGTGCGGGTGTTGGTGGAAGAGCGTCGTCCGATCAGTTATGTGATCCCGATCCTGCGTGACCTGACAGGGATTTACTAATCACCATCGTCATCATGTTGATCCAATCACTGCGACAGCTGAAGGACGAACTGCAGGCCAGGATGCAGGGTCGTTGGGTGCAGACGCCAACGCGTCTGCAGATGGAAAGCACCGAATGTGGTGCCGCCGCATTGGGCATCATCCTTCAGCACTACGGTCGATACGTTCCTTTAACCCAGCTGCGCGAACGTTGTGGCGTCTCGAGGGATGGAAGTGACGCTGCCAATCTCATCCTCGCGGCCCAGAGCTATGGACTCAATGGCAGAGGGTTCAAGAAAGGGATCAAGGCCCTGGAGAAGATCACTCCGCCGGCCATTTTGTTCTGGGAATTCAATCACTTTCTTGTTTTTGAGGGATTCATTGGCGACAAAATCGCCCTGAACGATCCAGCACTGGGCCCACGCAAGGTCAGCCTCAGCGACTTTGAAACCAGCTACACCGGGATTGTTCTGACCCTGACCCCAGGAGAGGACTTCATCCAGGACGGACAGGCCCCGACGGTTTGGCCGATCGTCTGGCGGCGGCTGTTCACGGAGCCAGGAGGGGCCCTGTTCATCCTGCTGAGCGGCCTGATGCTGATCCTGCCGCAGCTGGTGATGCCGATCTTTTCCCAGATCTACATCGATGAGGTGATCGGCAATGGGATGGAGAACTGGTTGAAGCCGATGCTCTGGGCGATGGCACTGACCATCAGCTTGCAAGCGCTGCTGCAATATCTGCAACTCCTCGGCACACGAACTCTGGAACGCCGACTCACGCGTCGGTTTGCCGTGAGCTTTGAGCATCAGATGCTGGCGCTGCCGGAACGCTTTTACAGCCAGCGTTACGCCTCAGACATCGCCAGTCGCATGGCCGCCAACGCGAGCATCGCGGAATTCATCGGCAGCCGTCTGATTCCGATGGCCACATCCATTGTGCTGTTGATGTTTTATCTCGTGCTCACGATGCTCTACAGCCCCTGGCTGGGCTTGCTCGTGATCACAACAACAGGAATCAATGCCGCTGTTGTCAAAGCGAACCTGAGAATTCAAAAAGACGCCAGCCTCACCTTGCAGAAGGACGGGGCCAAAGCAGCCGCTGTGACCGTTGCCGCCGTCAGCAATATCGAAACCATCAAAGCTGCGGCACTTGAGCAGGACATCTTTCGACGCTATTCGGGCTATCAAAGCAGGCTTCTCAACACCTTTCAGAGACTGCAATTGCGGAATGCCAAAATCCGGGTTATCCCCAATGCCCTCAACACCTTCAACGAAGTCGCCATCTTCATCCTGGGCTTCTTTCTGGTCATTCGAGGTGAACTCACCCTCGGCATGTTGCTGGCAGCACAGACCATTGCTCTGTCACTGAAAACCCAGATCGACAGTGTGATCAACTTCGTTCAGCGCCTCCCAACATTTGAGGCGGAAGTGCTGCGACTGGAAGATGTCATCGAACAGGGACGTGACCCTCTGCTCAACAATGAAGAGTCCGAGCTGCAAGTGGAGTCCAACAGCCGCCTGAGTGGAGAAATTGTTCTCAAGAACGTCAGCTTTGGCTTTGTCGCTATCAAGGATCCACTCATCAACAACCTCAACCTCACCATCCACCCCGGGCAGCGAATTGCCTTGGTGGGTGGCAGTGGCAGCGGCAAAAGCACCCTGGCCAAGCTGATTGCCGGACTTCATCAACCCACCGATGGGGCCATTCTGTTCGACGGATCCTCCCTTGTGGATACCCCTCGGGCCATCAGCACCAATTCACTGGCGATGGTGCAACAGGACATTCAGATCTATGGCTGTTCAGTCCGCGACAACCTCTCCCTCTGGAATCCATCCATCAGCACAGCCGATCTGCAACGGGCCTGCAGAGATGCTGAAATCCACGATGTCATCCAAGGACTGCCGGAAGGGTTTGACTCCGTTTTGAGCGAAGGGGGCAACAACCTGTCGGGAGGACAACGACAGCGGCTGGAACTGGCCCGCGCTCTTGTGCGCGATCCCAGCATTCTGGTGATGGATGAAGCCACGTCGGCACTGGACGCCGAAACGGAACGCAAGGTGATTGAAAACCTCAGCCATCGCGGGTGTACCCAGGTGATCGTTGCGCACCGTCTCAGCACCATCCGCGATGCCGACCTGATTCTGGTGATGAATCAAGGGCAGGTCGTTCAACAAGGACGACACGACACCATGATCACCGATCAGAATGGACCTTACGCGCAACTTCTCCAGGAGAGTGCTTAAGGCCTGGTGAGATCGAGATCATGGTTCTCGATCTCAACCCAGCGATCACACACTGGCTTGAACTGTTTACGAATCCAGTGGTGCAACAGCGGGTTTGTGGGATGAGAAATCAGACATCCCTTCGGGATCACAGTGTCCTGACCATTGAAATGGGCCGACCGCATCACATCCGCAAGCAATGCCAACGGTGCACCTGACTTCTCCCAGCCTGGATCGACCCAGAACTTGGCGTAACGCAAACAATCCTGAGAGACAAAATGCGTGATTAACCAGCCGATGATTCGACCGTTCTCCAGCAGCAGTCGGCTGTGGTTCACCGCAGGAACCCATTGAATGTCGTCATCATCGGGATCCCAAGGCGCCGCAAGCTCCCCCTCAGCAGCCATCTGAATACGCCGCTGCAGCGATGGCGTGTGTTGCTCGGGAAAGGGTGCAATCTCCCAGGTCGCATGGCGAGCCTGATAGGCCGCCGCCCGCTCCAGACGAGCCAACAAGTGTTCAACAGCGGAGCCAATGGAAAGGCTGACAACGACTTTTCCGGGTGTCGTCGTCCAGCCCAAGTCCGACGCTGTCAATTTCAGCAAAGGCGTCGCGTGGCTGGACGGCACGGGCACCGGGCAGCGCAGGACTGTAAAAGCATTGCTGCGTGCCCAGCCCTCAACCTGTTTGAGCAGCGTCCGGCCGAACCCTTGCCTCCGAAAGCTGCGTTGGATGGCAACGCTGAGGATGAGCACCCCGCTAGCGGAGGCATCCCCCTGCCAGTGGCTGTCAACGCGTTGGGCCAGAAGCAGACCAATGGGTTGAGCCCCCTCAGACTCCGAACCCACCCGCTCAATCCCAAAAGCCACCAAAGCAGCGTCCTGATCCTCAGACGACTGTTCGGATCCTGGGGCCACCTTGCTCACATACTCCCGAAGTAGCGGTGAGATGAGATGCAACCAAGGCCCCAAAGAAGCAATCTCCAATTGACAAGAGCGAATGTTGCCATCAGCGGCAATCACCATGGAGCACCCATCAACGAGATTCCCGCCCAGTAGAACGGATTCTGAAGTCCTTGACTGACACGGCGTTGCTGCGTCGGTGTGAGCTCTGTGAGCAGTGGTTGATCATCAGGGCCGAGCAATTGATCATCCATCAGTCGCACCTGACCCCGCAGGAAAGCCTGACGGGTTAACTGCATGGCGTTGGCCTTTGGGACACCTTGATTGAGATAGCGATACATCAACACGAAGTAGGCCGATGTCGCCACATCGTCGACATACCAAAGTGTCCCCACGGCACTACGGGCACCGGCCTGCAGTGCAAGACCGCTGAAGCCCAATTCGGCATCAGCATCTCCAAGGGCTGTTCGACAGGCACTGAACACAACCAGATCGAGTGGAACGCCCTCGCGCTTGCGACGCAATCGGGCCAACTCCTTCATCGAGACCGGTCCAGCCCCCGAGTGCAACTTGGACGACTCTGGACCCCCAGGTTTGAATTCAGCATGGGTGGCCACGTGCAGTTGGTTGTAACGGGATTCACCACCCTTGTCCAACAAGGACTCCAAAGTGAACTCCTGATTGAGAAACAGGTCCTTCTTCTCTGGATCACCAACCCTGCGGATTTCCTGGGGAACCAACGGCAACTCAGCCAGGCCTTTGAACTCCGAAGCCCCAAGGGCCAGCATCCTGTCCTGGTTGCCTGAGAGCGTCTCAAAATCCATCAAGGCCAGAGATGGAGTGATCGCAAAGGCATAGCGATCACCAAAGAAACGTTGACCATCACTCAGTGCCGCAAAGGGAACGGCTTGCAGACCACGGTCGGCAGAAATCAGCAATGTGGTGATCTTCTCCCGCTGAAGGGCTTCCGAGAGACCACCAAACATCAGCTCATACAGCTGACGCGATGGTGCGGAAGGATCATCAACACGAAGGGACTCAAGACGCGACAACTGCTGATACAACGCGGCAAGCAGCTGTCGAAAATCCGCTGTCGATAATTCAGCACGGACGCCTTCAACCTCACCCGAGGCTGGGATCAAGGTGAGATCGAGGAAGGCATCGGTTTGATCCGACGTCGTGCGTCCTTCGGCGGAGGTGAAGCGCACATGCAACACCGCTGGGTTGTAGCGGCTGGCATCAAAATCAGCCCGCTGCGCCTGGGCGGGGGCCCATCCACAACTGACAGCCATGCAAGCCACTGCCAACCATCGTCGCCATGGTCTGGCCAGCATTCGTTCTTGAAGATTGATCGGGCCCATGGGGAAAAAGCAGATGGCAACAAAGAAATCGGTCACCGCATCGGCGGCGTGATCAACGCGGCACTAAGGATTGGCCACCTGTTGTCTGAGCTGTTGAAGGAAGCCAGAGATGGATTGCACACTGGGTGTCGAGCGTCCTGACAACTCAGGCAGATTCAGACCCTGAACCGCCCGTTGCGTGGACACGGCATCACCGCTCTGCAGATTGCGCGAGGCCTGCTCAGCACTGACCCGGGTGACAGCAACAGCAGGGGATTGCGGTTGATCCGACTCAGCGCTGGTCGTATCCGACGCATCGTCTCCATCGGTGGAGCCGTCAGCCTCCCCGTCGTCAGCACCATCGCCATCGCCGTCTCCGTCGGCCTGGGTCTCCTGCGTGTCAGCACCAGCCTCATCACCACTCTCGGTTGATGAATCAGACGATGCATCCGTGGAGGAGTCGGTGGTCGCAGACTCCGTCGCAGTGGCAGCGGACGTCTCCCCGCCGCCATCCCCGGCAGTGGCCGCAGCCGGAGCAGCCGACGACGGAGCGTCATCGCCGGAACTGGTCATCGAGAACGACGACTCCATGGTCAGTTCGACGGCAACACCGTCGGCAGACAAGCTGCTTGGAATCGAGGACGACGACCCGGA
>JBGKDR010000395.1:0-1010 GCA_042954225.1 Parasynechococcus sp. | reverse complement strand
CACCTCCTCAACCGTGACCGGGCGCTGCAGCTCGAACACCGCATCGGTGAGCGAGCCGTTGAGCAGAGGCACACGGACGGCGTGGCCATTGAGCTTGCCCTTCAGTTCCGGAAAGATCATCGCGATCGCCTTGGCCGATCCTGTGGTGGTGGGGATCAACGAGGTCAGCCCGGAGCGGGCCCGGCGGAGGTCGCTTTTGAAGGCATCCACCGTCACCTGGGTGTTGGTGATGTCATGAATGGTGGTGATCATTCCGTGGGCGATGCCGAATGACTCCTGCACCACCTTCACCACCGGTGCCAGGCAGTTGGTGGTGCAGGACGCCGCGGTCACCAGGCGATGCCTGCTGGGGTCGTAGTCGGCGTGGTTAATGCCGAAGACAACATTCAGTGCCTCCTGACCGGCGACGACCCCCTTCACCGGACAGGCGACGACCACATGCTTCAGGCCCGCCTCATCGAAGTAGGGATTCAAGGTGTCCGGTGTCTTGAAGCGACCGCTGGCCTCCAGCACCATCTCGACGCCAAGGGACTGCCAGGGCACGTCCGTGGGGGTCTCATGCTGCGACCAGCTCAGCCGACGGCCATCGACCTGAAATCCATCCCCGGAGGCCGTGATGGCGCGATCCCAACGGCCATGGACCGAATCGAACTCGAGCAGATGGGCGCCAGCGGCGGCATCGCCAGCCGGATCGTTGACGTGGACCAACTCAATGCCGGGACGCCCCCAGAGTGCGCGAAACACCAGCCTGCCGATCCGACCGAAGCCGTTGATTCCGATGCGCATGCAATCAGGCCACCCAACGGGCAGCGCAATGAATCAACCGAATTTGATCCATCAACCGCAGTTGATGCAAGTGCCTGGGATGGGTTCTCGATAGGGTCCCGATAACGCTTCAGCTGATGACTTCCGCCACCGCCGCCTCCAGCGCCATCGATGCAGCTGCTGCCAGGGCATTGCTGAAAGCTCTCGCGGACCCCCTGCGACTCCAGATCGTCACCTGCCTGGCC
>JBGKDR010000394.1:0-4318 GCA_042954225.1 Parasynechococcus sp. | reverse complement strand
CCCGCCTGAAGGTGTTCGTTCACCGCCTTGACGGTGGCCAACACTTCCAAGGTGACACCAGGGCCCCAAGCGATCGGAAGCGCCGCTGCCTGGCGCGTTCCATCGGGCCAACGCTTCTGAAGGAAGACCTTCCCTTTCATCTCCCGCACGGTGAAACCGCCGAGCGGAAACTGTTGCTTCAACGCCTGCCGAAGGCCTGCAACCCAAAGCATCAAGGCTTGGGCGCAAAAGCACATCCCCCGGATGGGGGATCAAAATTCGCTCCATCGATCCAATGCGAGTTGGGTTGATCGCGGGTCAGGAATTGCAGCTCGCAAAAATGCCCTAACAAGCAACGGAAAGCAGCGATATGCAACAACGGCCAAAAGACACCAAACCGCGAAAAGCCAGTGGTGAAAGCGATTAACGCAGTCCACCAACGGCAGCGCAGAGGGCAACGATCCGCCAGGCGGGTTGCTTCCACAGCACCATCAGCAGGAACGCCGAGAGTCCCAGACTGAAATCAGAGGGATCGCGGATGCCCAGCTGCCAAACGGGTTGGTACAACGCAGCCAGCAACACCCCAACCACCGATGCATTGACGCCAACAAGGGCACGGCGCAACACGGCCAACTTGGAGAGGTCACTCCAGAACGGCAAGAGACCACCGATCAAGAGGAAGGCAGGAGCGAACAAGGCAATCACGGCGGCCAGCCCTCCCCGCACACCGTGGAGACCCACATCCAGATCAAATCCGAGGAAGGCCGCAAAACTGAACATCGGGCCCGGCACAGCCTGGGCCAGGCCATATCCGGCCATGAACTGTTCTGAACTGATCCAACCAGGGGCAACCAGCACCTGCTCCAACAGTGGAAGCACCACATGGCCTCCGCCAAAAACCAACGAACCTGCCTGCAACAACCCAGCCAGTTGCCGCAGGGCAGTCGGCTGCGCTGGTGATGTCAGCCAGGGAAGGCTCAGCAGGAGCAGCGCAAACAAGGCAAGACAAACGAGTGCAGGCCAACGTCGACCCTGAGGCAACAGGGACTCCTGCGTAGTAGAGGGAGGTTGATCTGAGCCCAGCACGGTTAACCCAGCGATTGCGCCAACCAACAGGGCCAGCAACTGAGCCCAGGCCCTTGGGACCAGCAGCACCAGGACAGCAGACGCAACCATCAGGGTCGCCCGCTGACGATCGGGGGCCAGGCGACGTTGCATGCCGAGGACGGCCTGGGCCACCACAGCAACGGCAGCGACCTTGAGGCCATGCACCCAGCCCCCCTGCAGCCATTCGGGATGGGCGCTTAACGATGCTGATGCGATCAACATCAGCAGTGCGGATGGCAGGGTGAAGCCGAGCCAAGCCGCCACAGCACCGGCCCAACCGGCGCGAATCAGGCCTAGGCCAATACAGACCTGGGAACTCGATGGACCCGGAAGGGTCTGGCACAGGGCTGTCAGCTCGGCGTAAGCCGCATCCGACAACCAGCGCTGACGTTGAACAAAACGCTCATAAAAAAATCCCAGGTGCGCGACGGGTCCCCCGAAGGAGGAGCAGCCGAGCACCAGGAATTCAAGAATGATGGAGAAAAGACGAGCCATGGTCGACAACGTCAGCCCTCAATCATCGTTGCTCAAAGCGGATTACTGTCCAACTTTGTTCACAGCCGCCTTGGCTTTCGCAAGGATATTGCCCTTCAGGGGAACAAATCCGAGCGACGGTGCTTTCTTCTGGGCTGCGTCACTGAGCATGTAATTCAGGGCAGCCTTGACAGACTCAGTTTTGTTGCCGTTGCCCGTGCGATAGGCAAGCACCCAGGTCAGCGTGGCGATTGGATAAGCACCCTTAGCGCTGGGGTTTGGGTTCGTCCCAGCCAAGTCCTGATCGAGAGTGATTCCGTTGAGGGCACGGGCGCCGGATGAGACTGAAGGCTTCAGGAATTCCCCGCTTTTGTTTTGCAAGGCTGCGGCTTTCACATTTCCACGAATGTAGGACTGGTTGACGTAGCCAATAGCCCCCACGCGGTTGTCAATAATGCCGGCAACACCGGAATTTCCTTTGGCACCCACACCGGCTGGCCATTTAATCGACTTACCGGTGCCAAGAGTCCACTCCGAGGAGAAGGCCTGCATCGAGTTTGAAAAGGCCTTGGTTGTTCCAGAACCATCGGAACGATGAACCCAGGTGAGACTCCCTGGCTTACAGCCAAGCTCCTTCCAGTCCTTGATCTTGCCCAGAGCAACTTTCACGGCCTGCGCCTGGGTGAGTTTCAGATCACAACCAGGTTTGTTGTAACCAAAAGCAATCGTGCCACCCACCATCGGGATCTGCACCACGCCACGGGAGACTTTGGCCATATCCTTTTTCTTCATCGGATCATCCGATGCGCCGAAATTGACCGTTTGATCGATAAAGGCTTTACGACCAGAGCCCGAGCCGACGGCCTGATAGTTCACCTGTGGACCACCAGATTTGGCAAGAGACGAAAACCAACTCTGGTAAATCATCGCGGGGAATGTGGCTCCCGCACCGTTCAATCGCTCAGCGGCTGTGCTTGGAAGAGCAAGAGCGATAGCAAGAACAGATGAACATGTAAGAGCATGCTTGATGACGCTCATGACCAGACAGGCAAAAGGACCTGATCAACAATTAACAGCTCAAATCCCAATCGAATTTAAGGAATCATCAACAAATGACTAAGGCCGTTTAAGCAGGATTTAAGGGGGCAGACGGTGACGGCAGCCGCCGGCTGCTGAACCAGGAGAGCAACACCAGCAGCGAGGAGACCCAAAGGCAAGCCTGCATGCCAGCGGATTCTGTGCGGCCGAGCATGAACACAGCACCGGACAACAACGTTCCAACCAGACGTCCCGCCGCATTCGCCATGTAATAGAAACCGACGTTGAGGCTGACGTTCTCCTGATCGGTGTAGGCCAGCACCATGTACGAATGAATCGAGGAATTCATCGCAAAGACAACGCCGAACAGAGCCAGGCCCACGGTGATTGCCATGCCCACGTCAACCTGCCGCCAGAGCGCAACAGCAATCAGTGCGGGAATCGCCGTCAGAACTGCAGACCAGAACTGAACGGCCGCTGGTCCGGGATTGCTGGACTGCCCCCAGAGACGCCGCAACCCCGGTGCCGCTCCCTGAACGATGCCGTAACCGATCGTCCAGAGCCCGAGGAAGCCACCGACCTCCCAGAAGCTCCATCCGAGCGGTGGCATGGACAGGAACACCGGAAGGGCAACCACAAACCAGACATCGCGGGCTCCGAACAGGAAGAACCTGGCCAGTGAGAGCACATTGATCCCCTTGGATTTGGAGAACAGTGCAGAGAAACCGGGCTTGGCGCGCATCCGGCCGATCTCGGCCGGCAGCACCAGCGTGAGCAGAAAAGCGAAGGACAGACCACCCGCCATCCAGGCCACCGCCGCGTTGAATCCCAACGCCGTCAGCAGGACGCCACCAAGAAAAAATCCGACGCCCTTCAGGGCATTCTTGGAGCCGGTGAGGATGGCCACCCAGCGGAACAGACGCTGATCTCCACCGGACGCAGCATCGCTGTCAGGCACCACGGTCTTGATGGCGCTTTTGGCGCTCATCTTGTTGAGGTCCTTGGCGATGCCGCTGATCGCCTGAGCGGCCATCACATAGATCACGCTGAACAGCTTCGGCCAGGCTGCCGAGACTGGTATCAGCATCAACAGCGCTGCAATCTGCATCAGGGTGCCGATCCAGAGGGTGAGCCGCAGTCCGTAGCGCGCACCGATCCATCCACCCGTGAGATTGGTGAGCACGCCAAAGAACTCGTAGAACAGAAACAGTCCGGCGATCTCGAGGGTGCTGTAGCCGAGCGCATGGAAATGGAACACCACGAGCATGCGCAGGGCACCATCGGTGAGGGTGAAGGCCCAGTAATTGGCCGTGACCACCCCGTACTGCTGCAGAGGAGAAAGGGTCATGGCGCCTCTCAAGCAGCCTGCTGGTCCACCACATGGCAGACCAGATCGGCCATGCGGCTGCTGTAACCCCATTCGTTGTCGTACCAGGCGTACACCTTGAGCTGGGTTCCATCCACCACCATCGTTGAGAGTCCATCGACCACAGCACTGCGGCTGTCATTGGTGTAGTCACAGGACACCAGGGGCCTTGTCTCGTAGCCGAGGATTCCCTTGAGGGGGCCAGCGGCAGCGGTCTCAAAGGCTGCGTTCACCTCCTCAACAGTGACCGGGCGCTGCAGCTCGAAAACCGCATCGGTGAGCGAGCCGTTGAGCAGAGGCACACGGACGGCGTGGCCATTGAGCTTGCCCTTCAGTTCCGGAAAGATCATCGCG
>JBGKDR010000393.1:0-1336 GCA_042954225.1 Parasynechococcus sp. | reverse complement strand
AAGACCTGGACGGGCATTCCCCAGACAGGATCCAGCACGTACTCCATCAGCTACAGCACCCCACTGGCCCGCAAAACCAACGGAGTCCTGTCGGTTGGTTTCAGCCGAATGAAACCGGTCGAACTCGGTGGCATCGCCAGTGGATTTCGCACCAATCAAATTCAAATCACCGGTCTGATCAATCACAAGATCATTGATTCCTACGACCGTGACGTCTCTATCTTTGGACAACTGTCCTTTTCAAGATCGAACCTTTACCTCAACGGAGATGAACTGCCATCCATCATTCCCGATCTGATTCGCAAGCCTCAGAGCAGCTATCTGAAAGTGGGCGTGGAAGCAAACAAAATCAACCGCCGATCCATCCACAATGCCCAACTGTTTGTCATGCAAGCGATCCCAGCCGGGATTCCTGACGATCAGGTGCAAGCGCTCAGGCGAATCGATACAGATCCAGCCAACTCCAATGCCATTGGTGGCTCAATCAGCACACTCCTCCTTCTGGACAAGGGCATTCGACTCAAAGCAGGACTGGCAGGTCAGAAATCCTTCGGCAATCTGATCAACAGCATGCGGTTCCAGATCGGGGCTGACAGCGGATTGACGGGCCTGCCCAGCACCGCCATCAGTGGAGATGACGGGATCCAGGCCACGGCGATCGGAACGGTTCCGATTCACACCATCAAGGGCTGGTCATTCGCCGTGAAACCTTTTGTCGGGATCGGCGCCGTGCGCCTCTGGGACCAGTGGAGCGACACCATCGGCAGCTATGGGGCACTGCTCAACATCACCAGTCCCAGCAGCCGGTTCTCCATGGATCTTGGCTGGACTGGACAGGTCAACCAGAACGACAACCTCGATGAGCTCTGGGACCACTGGAGCCTGGGCCATGGCCTGATCAGCAGGGCAAGCCTGAGGTTCTGATCCTGAACAACCCTCCACAAGCCAACCGACGCATCCAGCAGCGCAACCCGATCCCCTTCCTGCCATGACGACACTGAAATCCATCCCTTGGTGCCTGTCGGTTCTGATCCTGCTGAGCGCTGGGGCGACGGCAAGAGCCGATGGTGGGTCGGGCCTGACTGCGGCGACAGGACAGCGCAGCCTGGCGACAAAAGTCGGCGACGGGCAAAACCAGACGCTGGGAGGCAGCTGCAACAGCGGGCACTGCCGGATCAGCGGGGGAACGGCACGCGGAGGAAACCTCTTTCACCGGCTCTCCAAGTTGAGAACCAACAGCAACATCAACAAAATCTCGCTGGATAACAACAATCAGGGAAGTGCTTTTGATGCTGTTGTTCTCTCCAATATCGACAGCAATGGAACATTCATCAAC
>JBGKDR010000392.1:0-2214 GCA_042954225.1 Parasynechococcus sp. | reverse complement strand
AATGGCCGTCACGATGATCATCGGCAATTCCAACAATTTCAGCTTTTCACTTCTGGCCCCTGGAAACACCATTGCGGCGATGCTGGCCAGTCAGTTTGGTGAAGCCGATGGCATTCAGGTGTCTTCTCTGATGTATGCCGCGTTCATCCTGATTCTGCTCACATTGGTTGTCAACATTCTCGCCCAGAGGCTTGTCAAACAACTCAGTCTTAAATACTGATTGGAGCAGATATGACGACATCCACCTCCTCATTGTCCACAGCAAGTCAAAGTCTTCAATACAAGCCACTGGCTCCCAGAAATCTTGCTGACAAACTTCTAACCATCCTGGCCAGCAGTTTCGCTCTGATCTGCGTCGCACCGCTGCTGCTTGTTCTCGGCTATGTGGTGATCAAAGGATTTGAAAACTTAAGTCCGTCTTTATTCACTCTCATGCCGGAACCACCCCCTTCCGATGGTGGTGGAATTCGAAATGCGATCTTCGGAACATTCACCGTCACCGTGGTCGCGATGATGATTTCCGTGCCTGTCGGGGTTGGTGGAGGAGTTTATCTGGCCGAATATTCCAGGGGGGGTGCATTTTCAAAATTCATCCGTTTTGGAACCAACGTGCTGTCGGGGGTTCCATCCATTATTGCCGGTGTCTTTATTTACACCACAATCGTCTCCACCAAAATCATTCTGGGTAGTCGATACAGCGCCCTCGCCGGTGGAATCGCCCTATCCATTTTGATGATCCCAACCATCATCAAAACCACCGACGAAGGTCTGAAGCTGGTCCCTGATGATTTAAGGCGGGCCTCCCTGGGTGTGGGAGCATCGCAATTTGTGACTGTAACCCGGGTCACACTTCCTGCAGCACTGACACCCATTGCCACCGGGGTCGTCCTTGCCGTGGCCCGCGCTGCTGGAGAAACAGCTCCTTTGATCTTCACCGCATTGTTCACATTTTTCTCCTGGGATGGTGTGCTCAACCCCATTGCGAGCATGTCGGTGTTGATCTACGAATTTTCCTTATTACCGTCCGATAGTCACAACCAACTGGCATGGGCCGCATCGCTGGTCCTCGTGGTGTTCATTCTTGGATTGAATCTGTTCTCACGCTGGCTGTCCCGAGTTGCTGCACGATGAGGTCAGGGCCCCGCTCCAGACACACAGCACTTCCGCATCCCGAAACGACCTGCTTCTCCTTCTGATCCATGACCAACGCCACACCAACCTCTGATGAAACCGTCATGGCGGATCCGAAGCTGTCTCTGCAAAACGTCACCATCAGCTATGGCAGCTTCGAAGCGGTCAGGAACGTGTATTGCGACATCCCTCGCGGGAAAGTCACGGCCTTCATCGGTCCCTCCGGTTGCGGCAAATCGACCGTTCTGCGCTCACTGAATCGCATGAACGACCTGATTGAGGGATGTTCTCTGAAGGGGAGAGTGTTGTTTGAAGGGTCAGATCTCTATGGGCCAACCATTGATCCGGTGGAAGTGCGCAGGCGCATCGGCATGGTCTTCCAACAACCGAACCCCTTCCCTAAAAGCATTTACGAGAACATTGCCTTCGGCGCCAGGATCAATGGCTACAACGGCAACATGGACGAACTAGTCGAACGTTCATTGCGCCAGGCAGCCGTCTGGGATGAGTGCAAAGACAAACTCAACGAAAGTGGCTATTCCCTGTCAGGCGGACAGCAGCAACGGCTCTGCATCGCTCGCACCATCGCCATTCAGCCCGATGTCATCCTGATGGATGAGCCCTGCTCCGCTCTCGATCCAATCTCCACATTGAAGATCGAGGAGACGATGCATGAACTGAAAAAGACATACACCATCGTCATTGTCACTCACAACATGCAGCAGGCCGTGCGCGTCAGTGACATGACGGCCTTCTACAACGCCGAAGCGGTGGACAACGGAAGCGGAAAAGTTGGCTACCTCGTTGAGTTCAACGAGACCGAAAAAATCTTCAACGAGCCTCAGCAACAGGCCACTCAGGACTACGTCTCCGGTCGTTTCGGCTGACGCCACCAGCGACAGCACCTGACCAACAGCGAGGCAAAAAAAATCCGGCCCCTGGGGACCGGAGAAGCGGAGAGGGAGGGATTCGAACCCTCGATAGAGTTGCCCCTATACAGCATTTCCAGTGCTGCGCCTTCGACCACTCGGCCACCTCTCCAGCGGCTGACGTGGGGCAGATGCGAATGTAGCAGGGCGTTTC
>JBGKDR010000391.1:0-7295 GCA_042954225.1 Parasynechococcus sp. | reverse complement strand
CGCTCACCTTATGGGTTTTTGCTCTTGCCGGGAAGCGAGCTAAGACGATGTTGAACAGTCCGTAGCGCTTTCGGCGCGGTCTATGTCGCTTTTTACTGCGCAAAACCGCGTTCCCTTGTCGGCCCAAGGTCGGACAGACGGAGCGCACTCCATTCAGGTCGACAGCAGCTTGCGTCGCTGGTTTGGTCGAAACCTGGGTCTTTGGCGATCACGCCGTCAATATCTGTTCAGTGATGACCAGGTGTATCACCTGGATATGAACCTGAAGATGGAGGTGTTCGCTGAGCCTCCGGCGGGTGAGACGCGCTATCGGTTCACCTGGTGGCCTGAATCAAGCCTGACCTCCAATCAGGCATTTTTTGCCCATAAGCCCTGGTTTGAGCAGAACGGGGAGATGGAGGCCACCCTGTGGGGCCATCAACTCCAACGCAGTCGCGGCTACCTCAATGCCGATCCGGTGCGGACCCGCCTCCGCCAGGTCGATGAGCACGAAACGATTCTCGAATCCCACTACCAGCAATGGGACATCCTTGAGCACATTCGCTTGGTGGATCAAGACCGTTACCGCTACCGCGCCATTTACAGCTGGGAGAACGGAGAGTTGGCGATCGTGGAGCATCACCATGAAATTCGTCTCGAAGATCCCTATCCCCCGATTGAAGAGTCGTGACGCCTGCTGGGCTGGTCTAATTTGAGACGCATGGGCTCAGTGAAGCGTGTCACTATTGGCCCAACCATTAATTGAGGGCACCGCCCGGAGAATGATCAAGTCAATTCTTGCTTCTCTCGTTCTCATTGCTGCTGCTGCACCGGCTGGTTTCGCACAGAACGCCGGAAAGGCCGCAACCCGGGAAGAAATGAACACCTACACGGTGATGAGTGCCACGACGCTGTGTCAGGCCCTTCAGCAGGGTTTGGCCTTTGACAAAGCGGTTCAGGTTGGTGCGGTCGGTTTCTATGGCGTCATCGCCCAGAAGCACGCCTACAAAATTGATCAACCTGATGCCAAAAAGCCACTGACTCCTGAGCAGCTTGAAAAAGGTGTGGTCAACGCCACTGTTGTGGCAGCAATGAGTTTCTGCAAGGACCGTATCCCCAAGGAAACCCAGGATCGGGTCCAGAAAGCTGCTGAAGCGGTGAAATAGAACCTGGCCTCAACCTTGAGGCCACAGCCTGTTGGGCAGATCAGTCAGGATCAGGCCAGATGAATGCCTGATCCTGAGATGGTGGCAGCTGGACCTGTTCGACTCGCTGATTACAAGCCCTGGCCTTTTGATCTTCCGACGGTCGACCTCGACGTGCAGATCCAGTCGGATCATGTGGTCGTCACCAGTCATCTTTCGCTCGAGCCACGTCAGGCTGGATCACCCTTGGTGCTGCAGGGGGTTGATCTCGAGTTGCTGTCGATCGCCATTGACGGTGCGGCGCTGTCAGACAGCCAGTGGACGATCGATCAGTCAACGCTCCGGATCGATCAACCCCCTGAACGGGCTTTTGTGCTGACGACATCGTGTCGACTGCAGCCCGACAGGAATAGTTCGCTTGAGGGCCTCTATGCCAGCGAGGGGATGCTCACCACCCAGTGTGAGGCGGAGGGGTTCCGGCGGATTGCCTTTCACCCCGACCGTCCCGATGTGTTGAGTCGTTGGACGGTTCGAATCGAAGCCGACCAGGCGCGTTATCCGGTGCTGTTGAGCAACGGTAATGGCACGGCCATCGATTCAGAGGACTGTGGGGATGGTCGGCATGCCATGCGTTGGGTCGATCCCTCTCGAAAGCCCTCCTACCTCTTTGCACTTGTTGCCGGTCAGCTGTCTGAAATTCGCGATGAATTCAAGACCGCCTCGGGACGGACGGTTGTTCTGAGGTTGCATGTGGAGCCTGGAGATGAGCCCTACACCGCCCACGCGATGGCCTCATTGAAGCGCTCGATGTCCTGGGATGAGCGCGTTTATCAGTTGGAATATGACCTTGATGAATACAACATTGTTGCTGTCCGACATTTCAACATGGGGGCAATGGAAAACAAGAGCCTGAATATTTTCAACTCAAAACTGGTTCTTGCTGATGCCGAAACGGCCACGGATGGCGAGCTTGAACGTGTGGAGAGCGTGATCGCCCATGAGTACTTTCATAATTGGACGGGAAATCGAATCACCTGCCGTGATTGGTTTCAGCTCTCGTTGAAGGAAGGCCTGACCGTCTTCCGCGATCAGAGCTTTACGGCAGATCTGCACTCTGCGGCTGTGAAGCGCATTGAAGATGTGTCGATGTTGAGGAATACGCAGTTCCGCGAAGATGCTGGCCCGACGGCTCATCCGGTCAAGCCCAGTGAATATCAAGCGATCGATAATTTTTATACAACCACGATCTATGAGAAAGGTGCAGAGGTGATTCGCATGCTGCATACCCTGCTCGGACATGAGCGGTTTATGCAGGGCATGGCGGAGTATGTGCGCCGCTTTGATGGCACCGCTGCCACCACAGAGGACTTTGTGGCTGCGATTGCTGCCGGCGCCACCCAGGACGGCAGTGCACTCCCCTTCGATCTTGAGCAGTTCCGGCGTTGGTACCACCAGGCGGGTACGCCTCAACTCACCGTTGTTCAGCATTGGGATGCCGAGCAGGGCGTGATGACGGTCACGCTTCAGCAGTCCACACCGCCGACCCCTGGGCAACCGCAGAAAGACCCTCTGGTGGTCCCCGTGTCCATGGCGCTTGTGGGGGAAGACGGTCGTCTCGGTGACGAACAGTTGATTGTTCTGAGTGATGTTGAGACGTCACTGACCCTGCAGGCCTCGCCATCGCCGCAACCACCCGCGTTGTCGGTCCTGAGGGATTTCTCAGCACCGGTTGTTCTTCGGCAGACGCGTTCGCTGTCGGACACGCTGCTGCTGCTGGCTGCCGATGATGACCCGTTCTGCCGATGGGATGCAGCGCAGTCGCTGTTCCGTGATGTGCTGTTGGCACGGGCGTCCGGTCAGATGGATGAAACGACAGAAGATGCCCTCGTTGGCGCCCTTCAGCAGAGGATCGACGGCATGGCCCCGGGTGAGGAGTCGGAACTCGCGTCCCTGCTGTCCATGCCCGGTCTGGCTGAACTGGAGTCGCTGCAGTCGCCGGTGGATCCACCTGCTCTGTTCCGTGCCGTTCTCGCGTTGCGGGAGCGTCTTGGTTCTTCGCTTGGTCAAGCGTTGACCAGTCTGCTGACCCGTTCGCGATTGGGATGGGACGCGGCATGGCCTGAGGGGCAGGGTCAGCGCCAGCTCACGGCCGTGGCATGGAGCTGGTTGGCTGCAGCGGGTGATGCCATGGCACGGCAAGAGGCCCTCCAGGCCGTGTCCGGGCCATCCATGACGTTGGCGAGGGCCGGGCTGCGGGCCCTTCAACCGATCCTTTGTGAGGAGCGGGCCAAGGCATCCAAGACATTCGAGAGCCGTTGGCAGAACAAACCTGTGATTTTGGATGCCTGGTTTTCCATGGAGGCATCCATGCCAAGGCCGGATGCTCTCGAACGCGTGCAGGGTCTGCTGAACCATCCACGTTTCGATCCCTTGGCTCCCAATTCCTTGCGGGCAGTCCTTGGGGGTTTTACGGCCAATACTCTTGCGTTTCATGCCGACGATGGCAGTGGATATCAGTTCATGGCTGATCAGATTCTTGATGTCGATGCACGAAACCCGATCACTGCATCACGCCTGGTGAAGGTCTTCAGTCGTTGGAACTCCTACGATCAGAAGCGTTCAAAATTGATGCGTGAAGCCATTGATCATTTAAAGTCTCGTGGTGACAAATTGTCGGCGAATACGCAAGAGGTGGTCTCACTTCTAACTGATTAGTTGTATTCCTTCAATGGGATCGTTCTTGCTGAGTATCAATATTGATTGAATGGCGTGCTAGTTTGTATAAAGAATAAGTTCGAGCGCAGAGCTGATGGGACCCTCTTCTCTTCAGGTCTACCTCGGTCCCGCAGCCCTTTGTCCTCCTCCTGATCCTGATCAGCCATTTCTGGTGATTTCCGGTGATCAGGAGGATTGGGCGACGGCGTTGATCCGCCAACGCTGTCACTGGAATGATCGTGAGCAGGGGTTAACGGTTGTTCGCCATGGCGTGATTGCCAAGCCCGGTGCCAAGAAATTTTGGTATCAGTTTGATCAACCTTTTCTCAATGGAATTTTTGCATCAGGCTTGTTTTCCTGGTGCAATCAAGCCTGTGATTGTCAGCTTGAGAAGCAGGTTGTCATCCAAGCCCATCGCCTGGATCAGCTGATCGCTCAATCCGGACTGCAGTCCGATTCCAGAGCGGTTCTGATGCTCACAATCGCTCAAGGCGATCCGTTGTTGACATTGAAGCGTTCTGAATCTCTGCTTGTTCGGATCGCGAAACTGGATTTCTCTCTGCATCCATTGGGCTTGTTGTGGCAGCAATCCCTTCAAGCCTTTCTTCGTCCCCGGGGGTTTGTGCCCACGACGACGAACGCGTCGGTCTGGATCAACACATCGATGGCCCAGGGCGTGTCGGCATCACCCTGGGCGGAGCCGTCTGAAAGTGAGGCTTTTCTCGACCCGAGTTTGCGGCTTCTGCTGAGGTTGTTTCCAGTTGATGCCTATCGGGCGAAGCACCCAGAGGCGCAATCCCAGAGCGATCTTCAGTTGTTCCGTCGACTGATCACCGAGCCCGGTCCAGATTCGCTCGACCTTTCCCTGGGGGTGATGGTCAGGGATCAGCTTCGTCAGCGCTTTCTCCCCCGTCGCAGCCATCCCGGGCCTGCGGTCCAGCGGGCTGAGACCTCTGATCCAATGGCGAGCAACCCTGATCAACCACCCAGTCGCTCTCCTCGTCCGCGTTCCTCGATTCGTGGACATGTGGATGGATTTCAGGATGATCTTTCTCTGCGGGGCTGGGTCGATGCGTCGAGTTTTGGCTCAGCCTCCTCAACGGTTCGCGTGACCTGGCAGGAGCGTGATGATCTCTTGATTGGTGAGGGTGTGGCCACCCAGGCCAGGCCTGATCTAATTGAAGCTGGACTGACAGCCCTGGATTGCGGTTTTTCCGTTGATCTCAGCTTCGGTCAAGGAGAGTCCCTGTTGGATCTTCTGGATGTTCCCGTCACCCTGCGGCTGGTTGAAAGTAAAAGTGGAGAGCTGATTGGCGGTGCTCCCTGGCCGTTGTCCGATGCGGTGAAGACCACCTTGTTGCCGGGCTTTGTTTCAGCTCAGATCGCCAATCGTCAGGAATCCTCCCTTCAGGCTTATCTGGCTGCGTCGACATCCTCAACATTTCTGGCGGCGATTCGATACCGCCTGCTGGAGCACTCGATTCTCAGCTGTTTTGCCGGCAATTGGAATGATCTCCCCTTGCGGCTTGTGGTCAACGCCTATGCCAGCAATGACCTGCTCGACTATGGCGTGCCATCGGAATCGGCTCGACGGATCGAGCTGGTCTTCATGGCATGTCGTCATCTTCTGTCGACGATTGACCATGATCAGCTTCACAAGATTGATGACAGTTTTGGCCAGGACGATTGTGCTCAATTGGATGTGCACTCACTTGTTGAGCAACTTCGCGAACGGTGTTTCCTGGGGCTGCAACCGCGTGAAAATCGCCTCTGGCAAACGGCACTGCGTCCCCTTTTCGATGTCCTGATTGGCACGTTCTTTTTGCAGCAACGTCCCAAACCATTGGCTGAGAGTCGGGATCTGTTGGATGCTCTTGCTCGTATCGCCGAAGGTGTGTATGCCGACCTTCCGTTGGCGACTTATCTGCGATCCATTCTCGAGATTGATCACAGCTATGGTTTGGATCAACGTCATGCTGATCTCGCCTTCCAGGCGGGTGATTGCTTCACCTACCTGATGGCGGTCTATTCCCGTTCCAGGGGGCGTGATGCACTGACGATTGATCTTCGGTATTGCGCATCGGTTGTCGGGTTCGTCGATAAATCTCCTGCCCTGCTGACCGTCCTGACCGGTCATTTCCGAACGCTGCTTCCGCAATATCTCGCCGACCACCCCCGTCAATCCAAGCCTCGGCATTGGCTGGACAATCTCGGCTTTCTTGTCAATGCCTCCACACAGCATCTGGTGACGTTGATGCTGGAGTCAGGCGTGGGTGGTGCGTTGGTCCGCCATTTCCACGAGGCAATGATCGGTGTCAAGAAAGATCTTGCGGAGTTGTTGTGGGTTCAGCCTGCGGTTGCCGGTCTCGACCGACCCTCCCAAGAGCAATCCTCCGGTCATGGTGCACGGCGTTGGTTGATCATCGGCGAGCCCGATCTGCACCAGTGTTGGCTGTACCGGGTTGAGCAGAAGTTTGCTCAGTTGTCCTCACTGGGTGCCGAGGTGCGTTGCCTGGATCATCAGCAGCTGAAGGCCTGGTCGTTTTCACACCATGTGCAGTGGGCGGATGCTGTTGTCGTCTGCCGTCTTGCCGCCACTTACCCGGTCTTGCGCGCAATGGCCTTTGCGCGTCACTGCGGCAAGCAGGTGTTTGCCGAAATCGATGATCTGATTTTCACCTCCGATTACCCGGCTCCCTATGCCTCCTATGGCGGAAGCATTTCCCGGCAGCAATTCAGAAATCTGACGATTGATTATCCGTTAAGACAGGCTGTTCTGCGTTACGCCGACGACGTCATTGTCTCCACAGATGTTCTTGCGGATGTTTGTCAACGTGCGTTGGGTCTGGACCAAAACAGGATTCATGTGTTGCCCAATCTTCCTCTGAAGCCACTCGATGATGTGGCGTCGGCACTTGCCTCATCAGGGTTCAAGTCCGTGGGTTCGCATCGGATTGTTGTGTCGTCTGGGACGCTGTCGCACAAGCAGATCTTCAATGATCAGATTGTTCCCTTGCTCTCGACTGTTCTTGAACGCTTCAGCGATGTTTCCCTGACGATCATCGGATACTTCGAGGTTCAGGGCTTACTGGCCCGTTATGCGGATCGTATTTCCGTCTACCCGTTTTCGGACTATCAGACTTATCTGGATGTGTTGCAATCGGCATCGATTGCGCTGGTTCCTCTCGAGGTTCATCCAACCACGCACGCCAAGAGTGCCATCAAGTGGATGGAGGCGAGTCTGTGTGGTGTCGTCTCGATTTGTTCCCCCGTTCGTGCCTATACGGATGTCATCAACCATGGCCAGAACGGTCTGATCGCTGAGACGCGGGAGCAGTGGCTGGATGCGATTGAGCGTTTGCTCGCCGATGCTGATGTCTATGCATCAATGCGCGATCAAGCCTTCACTGATGCCCGTCATCTGTTCGGGTCCCAACGTGCGGATGCTGTCTGGTC
>JBGKDR010000390.1:0-1634 GCA_042954225.1 Parasynechococcus sp. | reverse complement strand
CTCATGCTCAACGCTGGTGTTTTCCACTACCACAAGGCTGCGCCGAAGCTGGAGTGGTTCCAGAACGTTGAGTCGATGCTGAACCACCACCTGGCAGGTCTGCTGGGTCTCGGTTCACTGTCCTGGGCTGGTCACCTCATCCACGTGTCCCTGCCTGTCACCAAGTTGATGGATGCCATCGACGCCGGCGAGCCGCTGGTGCTGAACGGCAAGACCATCGCCTCGGTTGCAGACATTCCCCTGCCCCACGAGTTCTTCAATCAGGACCTCCTGGCGCAGCTGTATCCCGGCATTGGCTCCGGCGTTTCCGCATTCTTCTCCGGAAACTGGGCTGCCTACAGCGATTTCCTCACCTTCAAAGGTGGCTTGAATCCTGTAACCGGATCCCTCTGGATGACCGACATCGCCCACCACCATGTGGCGATCGCCGTGATGTTCATCGTTGCCGGTCACATGTACCGCACGAACTGGGGCATCGGTCACTCCATCAAGGAGATCCAAGAAGGTCAGAAGGGTGATCCCCTGCTGTTCCCTGCCTCCAACGGTCACGACGGCCTGTACGAGTTCATGACGACCTCCTGGCATGCCCAGCTGGCCGTGAACCTGGCCATCGGCGGCTCGGTGAGCATCATCGTGGCCCAGCACATGTACGCGATGCCTCCGTATCCGTACATCTCGATCGACTACCCGACGCAGATTGGTCTGTTCACACACCACATCTGGATCGGTGGCTTCCTGATCGTCGGTGCCGGTGCCCACGCGGCCATCGCCATGGTTCGTGACTACGACCCCGCCAAGCACATCGACAACGTGCTGGATCGGGTTCTCAAGGCTCGCGATGCCCTGATCAGTCACCTCAACTGGGTGTGCATCTGGCTCGGCTTCCATAGCTTCGGCCTCTACATCCACAACGACACCATGCGTGCCCTGGGTCGTCCCCAGGACATGTTCAGCGACTCCGCCATTCAGCTGAAGCCCGTCTTCGCTCAATGGATTCAGGGTCTGCACGCCGCCGCCGCCGGCAGCACCGCACCCAACACCCTCGCCGGTGTGAGTGAGGTGTTCAACGGCTCCACCCTTGCCGTTGGTGGCAAGGTCGCCGCTGCTGCAATCCCCCTGGGCACCGCTGATTTCATGGTGCACCACATTCACGCCTTCACGATTCACGTGACGGTGCTGATCCTGCTGAAGGGTGTTCTGTACGCCCGCAGCTCCCGTCTCATCCCGGACAAGGCCAACCTCGGCTTCCGCTTCTCCTGCGACGGCCCCGGCCGTGGCGGCACCTGTCAGGTTTCCGCTTGGGACCACGTGTTCCTCGGCCTGTTCTGGATGTACAACTCCCTGTCCATCGTGATCTTCCACTTCTCCTGGAAGATGCAGAGCGATGTGTGGGGCACGGTGAATGCGGATGGTTCCGTCCAGCACATCACCAATGGCAACTTTGCCAACAGCGCCATCACCATCAATGGCTGGCTGCGTGACTTCCTGTGGGCTCAGGCCGCACAGGTGATCAACAGCTATGGCTCCAACACCAGCGCCTATGGCCTGATGTTCCTTGGTGCCCACTTCGTCTGGGCATTCAGCCTGATGTTCCTGTTCAGTGGCCGTGGCTACTGGCAAGAGCTGATTGAGTC
>JBGKDR010000389.1:0-1009 GCA_042954225.1 Parasynechococcus sp. | reverse complement strand
GCCACGGCTCACCGAACGGGCCTGCTCGAGATCGGTTTCGGCGACGGTGAAGGTGATGTCGTTGCTGCTGCCCTCGTGGGTGGCCTGAATGATCAGGTCCACGTTGATGGCGGCCGCGGACAGCGCTTCGAACAGACGGGCCGCGATGCCGGGCTGATCGGGAATGTGGGAGAGCGCGATCACGGCCTGTTGATCCAGTTCTTCCACCCGATCCACGGGGCTGCCCAGTTCGAGGCCGTCTCGTCCGATCGGCCGACGGGTCCGGCTGGTGAGGCGGGTGCCGGGGGCATCACTCCAGCTGGAGCGGACCACCAGGGGAACGCCATAGTTCCGGGCGATTTCCACAGCGCGGGGGTGAAGCACCGAGGCACCGAGGCTGGCCAGTTCCAGCATTTCGTCGCAGCTGACCTGCTCCATCAGCTGGGCATCGCTCACCTTGCGGGGGTCGGTGGTCAGAACCCCGGGGACATCGGTGTAGATCTCACAGGCATCGGCACCCAGCGCCGCGGCGAGCGCGACGGCAGAGGTGTCCGAGCCCCCACGTCCCAGGGTGGTGATTTCGGCGGTGCCGTCCGGTCCGCTGCTGGTGCCCTGGAATCCGGCGACCACCACCACCTGGCCCTCGGCCAGGCGGGATTTCACGCGATCGGTGCGGATGCTCAGGATGCGGGCCCGGCCATGGGTCGATTCGGTCAGGATTCCCACCTGCGGTCCGGTCATCGACACGGCCGGAACGCCGAGGGCATGGAGTGCCATCGACAACACGGCAATGGACACCTGCTCACCGCTGGCCAGCAGCATGTCCATCTCCCGCTGCGGTGGCCGTTGGTTCACCGCCGCCGCGAGGCTGGTCAGCTCATCGGTGGTATGGCCCATGGCCGAGACCACGATCACCAGGTCATGGCCGTTCTCCTTGGCATCGGCAATCCGACGCGCCACGGCCTGGATGCGTTCGGCGCTTCCGACCGAGGTGCCGCCGAATTTCTGCACCAACAGAGCCATGCGCCAG
>JBGKDR010000388.1:0-4926 GCA_042954225.1 Parasynechococcus sp. | reverse complement strand
TGCCAACTTCGATCCCCGCCACTTCAACAAGCCTGCTCGTAAGTACATGAAGCAGGTCTGCCTCGACCGCTACCAGCAGTTCTGGGCCGCCGGCAACGCCAGCAAGATCAAGCAGCGCGACATCAACTACTACGCCGGTCTCTACGCCAAGGGTGCCCTTGACCCCAAGACTGCCGTTGCAGCCTGATCCAGATCCATCACATCTGTGATGCATGCGATCCACAGAGGGCCTACGGGCCCTCTTTTTTTTGGTCCCTTCATCGGAGCGCAATGCCGTCCCCCAAACGCTGGCGTCAGATCCGGATCGGAACCCTGCTGTTGTCGGTTGCGGTCGGAGCACCGCTGCTGGGATCAAAACTGCATGACCTGCTGGTGTTTGCCAGAGCAGGCACTGCCTACAGCGCCAAGGTGCTCTGCTCGAGTGTTCTGATGGCCGGCCTCAGTCCAGAACAGATCAAAAACGAGGACCTGGCCTTGGGCAGATCGCTGATCAAGACGCAGATCAACCGCGAGATGGGCCAGGTCACCGCAACGGCTCTCGGGGGCATGGTGACTGCGGTCGCAAAACGTCAGGGCCATCTCGGCTGCACCTTGGAGGGGCAGCACCAAGCTCTGACGCCACTTCCACACCAAACACGAGCGGACATCAGTGATCCGCCCATTCACTCAATCCCCTGGGCCCTCAACAGCGACGCGTCCCGGGAGCCGCCAACGGTGAACCATGCGCGACTCGAGGCCGCTGTCCTCAAGGCGTTCAGCGAGCCCGACCCGATCAACCGCCCCCAGCGAACCCGAGCTGTGGTGGTTGTGAAGGATGGCTGGGTGATCGCCGAGCGCTATGCCGATGGCATCGACCCGGAGACCCCATTGATCGGTTGGTCGATGACCAAAAGCCTGATGCATGCCTTGATCGGCATTGCGGTTGGAGACGGGCTGATGAGCCTTGATCAGCCCGTGCCCATGCCGGAATGGTCCAACATCGACGGGGACCCCAGAGCAACGATCACGCCGCTGCATCTACTGCAGATGAACACGGGTCTGGCCTTCGATGAAACCAGTCGGAATCTGAGCTCCGATCTGGTGACCATGCTGACCCAAGTGGATGACATGGGGGCCTTTGCAGCACGACAACCTCTGGTGGCCGTACCGGGACAACGCTGGGCCTATGCCTCAGGAACAACGGCAATTCTTTCCACCACTCTGCGTCAGGTCATTAACGATGACTTGAGCTACTGGCGCTTTCCCAGCGAGCGTCTGTTCAAACCGCTGGGGATGGCGACTGCAGTTCTGGAAACAGACCCCTCGGGAACATTTGTTGGATCGTCATTCGGTTGGGCCAGTGCACGGGATTGGGCACGCTTCGGCCAGCTGTACCTCCAAGACGGACAGTGGGACGGTCAGCGGATCCTGCCCAAGGGCTGGGTCGAGCAAGCCCAAAACAAGAGTCGAGGATCCAAACGGGCTTACGGGTCCCACTGGTGGATCAACAGAGGGCGTCGTCACCGTGATCTCCCTCGAAACAGCTTCTCAGCCGAGGGGTACGAAGGGCAGATGCTGCTGATTATCCCCAGCGATCAAACCGTGATCGTGCGGTTGGGGCAGACCCCTGAACCCGGCAAATTCGATCGGAATGGCTTCGCGGCGTCAGTTCTTGCAGCACTCGAGGCCTAAGACCTCGAGTGCTGGGCAATCGCCTCAGTTCTCGTCGGTGTTTTTCGGAACGAACGCTTGTGATGCCGCAACAAGCAGACCTGTGATCAAGAGTGCCGGGAGAATCACGGTCGGCCCACCTTGAGCCGTCTGAGAGGCAAACAGCAGCATGGACATTGAATAGGAACCAGAGGTCAGATTGGCAGACCGAAGCGGCGCTTGTTGGAGAAGAAATGAAATGTGATCGAGGACGAGCACCGGCGCAGAATGATCAGAAGCGAACCAATCCACCGGCATGCCAGCGCTGAAGATTCAGCTGTCCAAACAGCTGAAGAAAGCTCTGCGACGCACCGCCCGTGACCAGAACATCGATCTGCATGATGCTGTTCTGATCGCCATCACAAATGGCCTCGCCAGCCGCGAGGGAACGCGCCTGCAAGCGATCGAGCAACGCCTAGCGCGTCTGGAAATGCAGCTTGGCGGGGGGACTCAAGCCAATCTCGCTGATCAGAGTGAGCTGTTCCTGACCGACGACGAACAACAGGACCAACGCCAGAAGGCTTACCAACACTGGATTGGCTACTTCAAAGCGAACCCTGACGCCATTGAAACGGGACGAACAGCGCATGAAATGGCGGCACTGAAAGCGTCCGTGGTCTGACGTCAGCCCAGGGGGCGGCCTTTCCAGGTCCAACCCCGACCGGTCTCACTGCGCCAGACCGAAGTCGGGGCAATCGCAGCGACAATCAGTCCTCCGACTCCCATCAACCACCAGAAGGTCAGCGGGACATCAAAACGGACGGAGATCCAGAGACGCAGCAACCATTGGAGCAGGACTCCGACGGCTCCAGCCAGGGCTCCAGACCACAGTGCGGGACTGGGGCCGAGCAAGAACAGAAGTCCAAGGCCAGAGCCCAGGAGCAACCAGGGAAGGGTGAACATGGTGAACACCACCGCCCCGGCCGACAGCGCCTTGATCACATTGCGGTCGAGACCGAGATACCAGTTCTTGCTCCACCCCTCCCAGAGCGTGGAAAAGTCGTCGTACATCTGCAGTTCGACGGCGTCCAGTCCAAGCTGATACACCAAGCGTCGCCCTGATTGCTTGATGCGCCGGGCCAGTGCAAGGTCTTCCACTACCTCACCAGCGACGGCACTGTGCCCTCCAATCGCCTCATAGGCGGAGCGACGGAACAGCATGAAAGGACCAGCGGCGAAAGCGACCTCGGACTCCGGATCATTGGCTTGCTCCATCGGGAAACCCAACCCGAGCAGACTGGCCATGATCGGCTGCACCATCCATTCCGCTAGACAGCCGCAGACCAACCGCGGCGCCAGGCTGAAGAGATCAGCCTTCAGCGCCATCGCCGAGGCAAGGGCCCGTCGCAGGGCATCCGAGGACACGCTGACGTCGGCGTCTAGGAACACCACCCAGGGGGTGGTCACCGAGGACATGGCACGGGCGCAGGCCCAGTTTTTTCCCACCCAACGCTGGTTGGTCGGACGTGGCCCTGCCTCGATGACACGACAGGTCCACGGCACTCCCTCCGACGCAAAGCGGGCCAACGTGGCATTGGCCGCCTCAACAGTTCCGTCCGTGGAGCCATCGTTGACAACAAGAATCTGCCCGTGCGCCGCTGGCGCTTGAGAACGCAGAACGCTGCTCAGGCAACGGGAGATGTTGGCTTCTTCGTTGTAAGCGGGAATCACCACCGTCAATTCACTCTCACAGGGGCCGGACGACGGAATCGGATCCAAGACCGGTGCCGAGCGAAAGACGCGATCAAGACCGACAAGAAGAATCAGCAAGCCCACAACAGGAATCCAAGTCGCCGCCGCCACAGCCCAAACAAGCGTGGCCTGGGAGACGGAAACCATCACGATCGATCGCTCAACAAGTGAGGATCAGCCTGCCTGACGCCCAGCCCAATCCGATTTTCACAGCTTTTCCACAGAGGCGTGATCAAGGATTCCAGTGATTAAGCCAACCTTGCCGGAGCTCGGGGAAAACATCGCTGACGCAACTTGGAAGCCAGCCTTAAAACAGTCGCCAATGGCACAGAAAAGCCGCAAATCGACTGCTACGGCAAGCTTTCAAGCAAGAACAGCATCGCGACCAATGCAATCGATGGCCGTTTAGCCACAAAGGTCACAACGCTTCCCACGCCCTTGGTTGACGAATCAACGGCGGGTCCCAGGAGACATCCATTGGGAAAACCCACAATCAGGGTGTGGAAAAAGCACGGCTTATTTGCCCCCGAAAGAATCACCCGCAAGCAGCTCACAGGAATAACGAATGACCTCACCACGCCGTTGCCTGAATTCGGGATGCTCGGGGTCAACGACACGCCACCACCACCGACCGTCGGTGTAACTGGGTGCTCCGGCATTGTTTGTGCGAGGCAGCTGGAGCACAACGCCACGCCATCGCAGCAAAAGACTGTCCCCGGGCAATGTTCCGTCGGCACTGTTCGGCAATGGCTGCTGCAAACCGCCTGGGTCGACGGCTCCGGGCAGACGCTCAATGGACAGACGATCGCCATCACACAGCCAGTCGGCTGAAACGGCGAGAGGAGACAACAGCATGATCGACGCTGCAATCAGGACAGCCCAACAACGGACAAACACGACACAATGCGCCAATGAACCTCACCCTCGTCTACGACGGCGGATGCCTGTTCTGCAGGGATTTTGCGCTGAAAGCTGAACTGCACGGAGGCATCCCTGGCTTGGTCATCCGGGATGGACGCCAGGACGCCCAGCTCAGAGACACCCTCGCGAGCCAAGGTTTTCGCCTGAGGGATGGAGCCGTGCTGCTGGAAGGCCCGACGATTTGGCATGGAAGCGACGCGATTGCTGAAATCAGTCGTCGCATGAGGACCAGCGCTCCACTGCTGGTCTTACTCCAACGCCTCTTCGCCGACGACGCGCGGGCCAAGAGGCTCTACCCAGGCCTGCTCGCTGCTCGGCGGGCTGCCTTGATGGTCAGGGGGCTGCCCGTCGACCCCGATCACCAAGCTGAGAATAAGTACTGAATACAACCGGACTAAAAGCGCCTAGGGTCAGGGCAGCTTCAGATTTCCTTAATTATTCAGCCCGATCCCCTGGTTCCGGACGCACTGAGTCGTCATCAGTTGACGGAGTTCCTGCGGAGTGCCAGAGGTCAATCATCTGTGCGATGGCATTCGGATGATGAACAACTGCGGGCAGCTCTCGCCGCTTGGTGCGATCAGGCCAGTGATCTACTGGAATTACTGGAGCAACATCTAGAACAGG
>JBGKDR010000387.1:0-5964 GCA_042954225.1 Parasynechococcus sp. | reverse complement strand
TGAGGCTCACAGCCGATGTCAGCCACTGGTGTGCGGTGACGGAGCGCCTGATGACCCCCGATCTCAGCGTGATTCAGGCGGTGGCTCCCCATGTGGACCACATCCATGCCCGTGTGGGTCATGCCCAGGGGCCGTCGGTCTCTCATCCGTTCGCTCCGGAGTGGGCCGAGGCGCTTGAGGCGCATCGCGCCTGCTGGCAGCTTTTCCTCGATCGACGCGATCCCAACTGCAGCGCAGCGGCCACCATCACCCCCGAGTTTGGTCCGGATGGCTACATGCCCTTGATTCCCTTCAGCGCAGAACCGCTGGCGGATGTTCAGGCGCTGAATGCTGAGATGGCGTCCTGGCTGCGGTCGTCCTTGAGGCGTCCAGTACTGGGGAGCTGATGGCGATAGATCCCCTGCCAGTGCAGGATGCGCTGCTCAAGACGGTGGGCTGGCCCGGGCTCCAGACCGCTGCGGTAGCCCGTCTGCGCTGATTCCACGAGGCGGCGGTCCTCCTCGAGAAAGGTCAGCAACTGCTGCAGCCAGGCATCGATGGCTGCTGGATCGTCATCGTGGGTTGGGCTGAACAGACGCAGTTGCAGGCAGCAGCGATCGGCCTGTTCGGGGAGGAATTCCAGCAGCACCATGCGCTGATCCGGCCAGACCAGTACATGGGTCCAGGGCGGCAGGCCGAAGGTCTGAAAGTCACCGCCGTCGGGATGGGGTGTTTCCAGCAGATTGACGTAGCGGCTGAAGCGGTGGCTGTAGTGGCGAACGGGCCCCTGTTCCCGGTGCAGGGTCGTCGGGTGGGCAATGGCCACGTGGTAGTCGTCCAGCGTGTTGTCGTGGGCGATCTTCCAGTTGCAACCCAGGCTGAGCCGGTGTTGGCGATGTTCCGTCAGCCCTGCGCACCAGGCCGCTTCGGCCTCCCGGTGGATCAGCTCCAGCTGCTCGTCGATTGGGATGGCGTCCTTGTCGAAGGCCACCCAGATCAATGGACCATTCACCTTGCAGGGCCAAGGGGTAAGGGACCATTCCGCGCGCTCAAATGGCTCAAGGAACTCCTGCTCGCGTGCAGCAGCCAGCAGCTCTCCGTTGAGGTCGTAGGTCCAACCGTGGTACGGACAGATCAGGCGTCGACAGGATGTTGCCGGCTGATCGGAGGCTTGAAAGGCCACGCCGCGGTGCGGGCAGCGGTTGATGAAGGCCCGGGGTTCACCCGTTTCGGGCCAGCTGACCAGCAGCGGCATGCCCAACAGCGAGATCGCCATGGTCTGACCGGGTCTCAGGCTCGAGGTCGCCGCGATCGGATGCCAGAACCGACGGGCGTACTGGCGGCGGTCCCAGAGGTCAATCTCCTCCGATGTGTAGAGCCAGCTGGGCAGAAACGACCCTTCGGCCTCACTCCCCTGCATCAACACAGGGCCGGCTCCAGGTCTCTCAGGGTGCTCGAGAGACTGCGGCGCAGGTCGAGAAAGCGGCTGCTCATACGCAGCTGATCGAGATCGTCTTTCTCCAGGTCCACATCAATCGAACGGATGATCCGGCCAGGATTCGGAGCCAGCACGTGGATGCGCTGGGCCAGAACCAGAGCTTCCTCGACGTCGTGGGTGATCAGCAGAACCGTCAGCCCCGTGCGTTGCCAGAGCTGCTGAAGAAAATTCTGCATCGATTCGCGGATCTGCAGATCGAGGGCACCGAACGGTTCATCGAGCAGCAGAACGCTGGGATTGGTGGCGAGGGCCCGGGCGATGGCCACGCGTTGCTGCATGCCGCCGGACAGTTCCCGCGGCAGCTTGTCTCCCGCATCGCTGAGGCCGACCACTTCCAGGAAGTAGCTGGTTCGCTCGCGGATCTCCCGCGCCTTCATCCCCTGCAGGCGCATACCGAAGGCCACGTTGTCCGCAGCGTTGAGCCAGGGGTACAGGCTGTATTTCTGGAAGACCATGCCCCGATCCGGGCCGGGACCGGTGACGGGTTGGCCATCGACAGTGATGGTCCCTTCACTCGGGGTTTCCAGGCCCGCCACCAGGCGCAGGATCGTGCTTTTCCCGGAGCCCGAGCTGCCGACGAAGGCCATGAACTCGCCGGAGCGCATCGCAAAGGAGATGTTCTCCAGCACCGTCTTGCTGCCGAAGCGTTTGTGCAGACCGTGAACGTTCAGTTCCATGGTCAGACCGCCCACTTGCAGCTGAGCCGCAGCAGCAGCCGGAAGCCCATGTCGATGGCGAAGCCGATCAATCCGAGCACGATCAACTCGGCAAAGATCTGGTCGGTGCGGAAGAAGCGCTGAGCCAGTTGAATCCGTTTGCCCAAGCCGACTTCAGCCGCTACCAGTTCCGCCACCACAACCAGGTTCCAGGAGGTGGCGATGTTGATGCGCAGCGTGTCGATGATGCTCGGAAGGCTGTAGCGGGCCACCACCTGAATCAGCACTTGGCGGGTCTGTCCGCCAAGGGTGAGGGTGGTTTCAATCAGTTCCTTGGGGACGAACTTCACCGCATCCATCACCATCAGGATGTTGAAGTAGATCGTGCCCAGAAAAATCAGGGCGATCTTGGGTTCTTCCCCGATGCCGAGATAGATGATCAGCAGTGGAATGAAGGCGGCCGCCGGCATATAGCGCAGCATCGCGATCAACGGCTCACACAGCGCTGAGATCGCTGGGTACACACCCATGCAGATGCCGATCGGGACCGCGAGAACGGTGGCGAGCAGGAATCCCCCGAAGACACGGCCGGTGCTGGCCAGGATGTCCTCGAACAGGATCCCGCTCTCGGCCATCGACGCCAGGGACTGAAAAACAGCCCCCGGTGATGGCAGAAATTTCTCATCCACCACCCCAAGCCCGGAAATCAAGGTCCAGACCAGGAGGGGGATCAGCAGTGAGGCCACCTGCAGGCCGCCGCGAACGGCCCTGGATGGTGTGGCTCCCAGGGTGAACAGCCCCAGCCCCCCAGTGAGGGGCTTGCTGTTTGCGGTCGCGGTGGCCGTGGCAGTCATCAGGAGGCGGCGACCTTCTTGACGAAGCTGGAGTCGAACAGGTTGCTCATGTCCGGCTTCTCGGGGATGAAGCCGACGGAGACCATGAAGTCGGCCATCGATTCGGCTGCATAGGGCATGAACTGCATGCCTTCGCCCTCACTGAAGGCCTCGAGGTTCTCGTCGATCGAGAAGAAGCGGGTGCCGTCCTTGTACTGCTCGTACTCCTCGGTGGGGATTCCGGCCCGCTTGGCCATGATCTCCTCCGCTTTCTTGGGGTTCTCGGCCATGAAGGCGCGCACATCCCACCAGGTCTTGACGATCTTCTGCACATCGTCCGGGCGCTCCTTGATCAGATCGCCGCTGACGGTCAGCAGGTCGGGGATGGCACCGGGGTACTCCTTGGAGCTGGCGATCACGTGGGCACCGTCACGGGTCATTGCGGTTCCCGTGTAAGGAGGGAAGGCACCGACGGCATCCACCTGGCCGGCGGCGAAGGCTGTGGCGGCCTGGTCGGTGGGCATGCCCTTAATCACCACGTCCTCACGGCTGAGGCCGATGTCCTCGAGCGCGAGGCTGAGCAGGTAGTCGTCGACCACCCCTTCCTCAACGGCGACGGTCTTGCCCTTGAGGTCAGCAATCGTGTCGATGGAGGCGTCGGCAATGATCTGATCGTTGCCGGCGGAGTTGTCGTTCACCAGCACGACGACTTCACCGCCGTTTTCACCCGGGAGGAAGGAAATGGTGTCGTTGAGGGTCTGCGAATTGCCATCGATCTTGCCGGCGGCAAAGGTTTCCATCGACTGCACGTAGCCGTCGAACCACTTCATTTCCACATTCACGCCGTTCTTCTCGAACAGCTTTTCCTCGACGGCGATGGCCCAGGGCCACCAGCCGGCCCAGTTGCTGTAGCCGAGCACGATTGGTGTTCCGCCCACGGCGGATGGGGTTGGCGCTTTGGCGCAGGCGACCGCCACCACAAGGGCGAAAGCGGCGATGAGGAGATTGCGTAGTTGTTTGGTCATGGCATGGGCGAAACGTTGAGGATTGATGGGGGAGCTCAGGCCGTGGCCAGAGCCGGGGCGGGCTGCCGGCAGGCCTGCAGCGCCTGCTGAACCCACTGGTGCCAGGTGTCAATGCCCTCTCCGGTCAAGGCGGACACCTCGATGACGGTGGCGTTGGGGTTGATGCTGTGGATGTTGCGGCGGATCGCAGCCAGATCCACCGGCAGGTGGGGGAGAAGATCCACCTTCGTGATCAACACCACGTCCGCCTGGCGGAACATCAGCGGGTACTTGAGCGGCTTGTCGTCGCCTTCGGTGACGCTGAGCAGAGCCACCTTGTGGTGTTCACCCACCTCGAACTCCGCGGGGCAGACGAGGTTGCCCACGTTTTCCACCAGCAGCAGATCGAGGCTGCTCGGGTCGAGCCGCTTCTGAAGCAGCTTCAGGCCACCACTCACCATCGCGGCATCGAGATGGCAGGCCCGTCCTGTGGTGATCGGCACCACGGGAATGCCGACAGCCTCCAGGCGTTCGGCGTCCAGCTGGGTGGTCATGTCCCCCTCCAGCACCGCCATCTTGTGGTTGGCTGCCAGGGCGGGAAGCGAGCGTTCCAGCAGGGCCGTTTTGCCGGCACCGGGACTGCTCATCAGGTTGAGGCAGAGCAGATTCCAGGACTGGAAATGCTCATGGTTGTGCTCGGCCTGGTGCTGGTTGGCCGCGAGCAGGTTGAGGCCCAGGGTGTCCTCAAGGGGCATATGCATGGTTGAACAGGCGGTATGGGTGCGTCAGCGGGAGCGCTGGATTGGGGCGGACTCAAGGGCAGCGCCTGAGTCAGTGCGGTAATCGATGCTGCGGATCCGCAATTCACGGCCGCTGACGATCTCCTCGAGCGGGTGATCGCAGCAGGGGGAGCGGTAGGCCGACTCCGGCACCGGGTCGTAGTCGCTTTGGCAGAGCACGCAACGTCCGACGAAGGGGATCTCGGTGATCGTCAGTTGTGAACCATCGAGCCAGGTGCCCTGCACCGCGGCGTTGTAGGTCGTGACCAGTTGATCCGGTTCGACGCAGGTGAAACGCCCCACATCGAGATGAACGGTTTCGACCATCGCTGAGGTGTCCTCGCGACGGTCGCGCCATTCATTCAGGGAGATCAGCAGGCACTTGGTCATGTCGACTTCGTGCATCGCCTACCTCCACTTCTGGTCGACGTTCATGTTGCAGTCGTCGCTGATCCATGCCGGTTTGCCCTTGCGGGGCAACTGGCCGCTGACCACGAGGTGGGCCATCGTGTCGCAGATCACCCGGGTCGCCATCAGCGAGGTCATGTCACTGATGTCGTACGGCGGGGAGACTTCAACGATCTCCAGGCCGCAGACCGGAACGTTGCGCACGATCAGTTCCAGCAGCTTGAGCGCCTCGCGGGGCATCAGGCCGCCGGGCTCCGGCCAGCCGGTGCCAGGAACGAATCCGGCATCAATGCAGTCGATGTCGAAGGAGATGTAGACGCAGTCGGTGCCATCGGTGGCGCGTTCGATCGCGTACTGCGCCGCCGCCTCCAGACCCATCTCGGTGATGTCGGTCACCGTGAGCACGTTGGTGCCCCGCTCCCGACAGACCTTCACCCCTTCGCGGGGTACCTGCCAGCCGCCGATGCCCAGCTGCACCAGGTTCTCGGCCGGAGCGTTGGCCATGTTCGTGGCGTGGAACCACGGACAGGTGTGCATCCGCTCGTCCAGGTCGATCTCCTGGGTATCCACGTGGCGGTCGAAGTGGATGATGCCGACCTTTTTGTCGCCGAGGTGACGGCAGACGCCGCGCACGGTGGGAAAACCGATCGAGTGGTCGCCTCCGAGGATGATCGGGAAGGCCCCGCTGGAGAACACGTGGGCGATGCCCTTGGAGATCTGATCGAAGCTTTTTTCGTTATTGGCGGGAATCGTGAAGATGTCGCCGACGTCGCAGAGGGTGATCTGTTCCCGCAGATCCACGCCCAT
>JBGKDR010000386.1:0-1346 GCA_042954225.1 Parasynechococcus sp. | reverse complement strand
GGAGTCGAGCACCTCACGGGCCACGATGGTGTCGATGACGAGGTCGAGGGAATCGATCACGTTGGACGGGTGTGTAACCCGGGGATCTTATGGGTCGCCCTGCGCCCCCCTGTTGTCATCAACAACACCTGGCCAGAATGTGGGGGTGATCACCAGCGCGCTTCGACGACCATGCGGATGTTGCACACCATGCTTCGGGTCGCTGATCTGGAGCGCTCGCTGGCCTTCTATACCGACGTGCTTGGCATGACCCTGCTGCGGCGCAGGGACTACCCCAACGGTCGTTTCACCCTGGCTTTTGTCGGGTTCGGCCCCGAGAGCGACCACACCGTTCTGGAGCTGACCCACAACTGGGATACCGACGCCTATGACCTCGGTGATGCCTACGGCCACATCGCCCTTGGTGTCGAGGATGTGTACGCCACCTGTGCGGCGATCCAGGCCAAGGGGGGCAAGGTGGTTCGGGAGCCCGGTCCGATGAAGGCAGGAGGGTCCACGGTGCTGGCCTTCCTTGAGGATCCGGACGGCTACAAGATTGAATTGATCCAACTGGCCTCGCGCGCTTTCGCTACCGCCTGATGACGGAGACCTCTTCTGTGCAGGGCAGCCTGACCCATGAGCCCGATCGTTTCAGTGAGGCGGGCTGGGATTTGCTTTTGGCTGCACAGGATGTCGCCCGTCGCTGGCGCCACGATCAGCTGGATGTTGAACACCTGATTCAGGTTCTGTTCAGTGATCGCGCCTACGGCCGCTGGGTGGATGGCTTGCCCCTGCGGGCCGATGATCTGCTCGACCGCCTCGAGGATGTTCTGGCCGAGCAACCTCCGGCCCGGGGGGATGCGCTCTACATCGGCGAGGACCTCGAGGAGTTGTTGGAGTCGGCTGAGCAGGCCCGGGCCCGTTGGGGCTCGCGGTTGATCGATGTGCCCCATTTGCTGATCGCCATCGGTCGTGATCCGCGCATCGGAGCCGGACTGTTGGAGGCCTTGGGCTGCTCGGCCGATCGCCTGGAGGCGGCACTGCAACGCCCATCCAGCCCGCCTGCCCCACGCAGCGAACCCACCCGCAACGAACCCACTCGCAGTGAATCCACCGGTGCGGCGCCGCCGCGGCGTCGGCCAGCTCCACCGGAGCCCCGATCCTCAGCCCCGATGCCGCCTTCGCTTCAGGAGCAGCCCAGGCCCCCTGAACTTCAGGAGAGTGAGCCCGAACCTGCCCCGACGGCATTGGAGAGCTATGGCCGTGATCTCACAGCAGAAGCCGAACGCGGTGCCCTGGATCCGGTGATTGGCCGCGACACCGAGATCCGCAACCTGATCAAGGTGCTGTCCCGGCGCAGCAAGAAC
>JBGKDR010000385.1:0-3415 GCA_042954225.1 Parasynechococcus sp. | reverse complement strand
TCATGGACGAACCGACCTTCGAATGGATAGGCGTAGAGGTGCGTCCCTTCGCGCGTCTTGCAGGTTTCGATCAGCAGCTGATCGGCACGCGGGAGCACAGAGAGATCCTGCTGCCGTTCAAACAGCGGAGCAAGCGCCTCCAGTTCCGGTGTGTCCAGATCGCCTCGGCTTGCCCGGTCCACCTCTTGGCGTAGATGGTGGGTCAGCAGGTCAGACAGCGCCATCTGCCCCCCTGCCCAGGCCGGCACCGTCCGTGTCTTTTTCGTGCTCACCTTGACGTAGGCGGTCATGTCTCGGAGTCGAACGAATTCGAGTTGTCGGCCTGAGAAGAAAAAGACGTCCTTGGGTTTGAGCTGGCTGATGAAGGTTTCTTCCACATGACCGAGCACAGCACCGCGAACAAATCGGACGGTGATCGCCGGTGCGGCGGTGATCGTTCCGATATTCAGCCGGTGCAGTCGTGCCACGGCACTGTCACGCACCCGGTAGCGCTTGCTGTCTTGATCCCATTCCAGCTTTCGGTAGCGCGGATAGGCCCCAAGGCACTCCCCGCCTTTCTCAAGAAAAAGAAGGCACCAATCCCAATCGTCCTGGGTAAGTGTTGTGTATGCGGCGCAACTCCGCACCGCCTTCAGGGTTTGCTCGGGGTTAAAGCCTGGTCCGCAGGCCAGGCCGGTGAGGTGTTGCAGCAGCACATCCAGTGGTGCTTTTGGCGGCTTGCGCTGCTCCACCAACCCTTCGCTGAGCCCACGTCGAACGGCGCTGAGTTCCAGTAGTTCCAGGGCATTGGTGGGCATGAACAGCACCTGGGAGGTGCCCCCTGGAAGGTGGGCCGAGCGGCCAGCACGTTGCAGCAGGCGTGCCAGGTTTTTAGGACTGCCGATCTGCACCACCTGCTCCACGGGCTGAAAATCGACACCGAGATCCAGCGAACTGGTACAGACCACCCAACGGATCTCTCCCGCCTTGACTGCAGCTTCAATCGCCTCGCGCTCAGTTCGATCGATCGCGCTGTGGTGAAGGGCAAGCGCGTCCTCCATCTCAGGGCAGGCGAAGCGCAGGCACTGATGCCATCGCTCCGACTGGTTGCGGGTGTTGGTGAACAGCAGGGTGCTGACGCTCGGGTTCAACCGAGCCACCAGGTCCTCGTACATCCGCAGCCCCAGATGGCCGGCCCAGGGAAATCCATCAATGCTCTCGGGACAGATGCTCTGGATCTCAGTAGCTCGAGCCGGGGCGCCGCCGACGATCAACGGTTCAGCGTTGTTGCCCAGTGCATGGCGGGCTGCCTGTTCGAGGTTGCCGATCGTGGCGCTGATCGCCCAGGTCTGCAGGCTTGGTCGGTGTTGACGCAACCAGCTGAGGCAGAGTTCAGTCTGGCTGCCACGCTTGCTGCCCATCAGCTCGTGCCATTCATCCAGGATCACTGTGTCCAGTCCGGCGAACAGCTCTTCTGCCTTGGGATTGCTCAGCAATAGCGTTAGAGATTCCGGCGTGGTCACCAGGATCTGCGGCGGTGACTTCAGCTGTTTGCTGCGCTCACTGCTGCTGCTGTCGCCATTGCGGATGCCCACCCGCAATGGCCAGTGCATCCCTTCGATCGGTTCGCGGATGGCGAGAGCAAGATCACGGCTGAGTGCCCTGAGCGGGGTGAGATACAGCAATCGAATCCCCTTGGCCTCGCCCGCGTCGTGGAGCATTCGAGCGATCGGCCCCATCACAGCAGCGAAGGTTTTGCCAGAGCCGGTCGGAACCTGGATCAGACCACTGTGGCCCTGGAGATAGGCATTCCAGGTTTCGCTTTGAAAGGGGAGTGGCGTCCAGCCCTGACGATCAAACCAGGCATGGATGGGCTTAAGACGTGCTCCGAGTTCCTCAGCCTTCAATCCGATTCGGCCTCAGGTCACCAGGAGTGTCACCACCACCGCGGAAATGGCAAGAATCACAGCAGCAACAACGAAGCCTGCAGCGATATTGCCTTTGCGGATTTCGGCGCGGTAATCGATCGGTGTCAGCCCATCAAATAAGGCCGTTCCCGCGAAGATCAGCACCACGCTGAATGCAGCCCAGCCGATCATGTTGACGGCTTGAAGAACAACGGGATTCATCGAGGGCTGCTACTGCACCGGCTTACGCTACCCCCACCTGGCGATCGCTTTGTTGGCTGCAACGCCTAAGTCTCACAATTCGCGGCCATTTCTCATTTTTTGGCTGCTGGCTGTTCCTGCACTCCTGTTGGTTCTGTCCGGCGGACGACGCACCTTCCGTGGTCAGGTGCCTCTGCCAGCAAGTGGGCAGCCGATGCTCACCAGTCCCTTTGAGCTCAATCGGGGGTGGTTTGGCGCCCCGCGCATTCAGCTGACAGTTCGACAACCGATTGATACTTCGTCAGCCGTCAATATTGAGCTTTTAAATGACAACAGTGATGTTGTTCTGAGCTACTACAAGGACACTTGGCGCCAGACAGGGACTTGGTATGAGGGTGGAGAAAGCGGCACCTGGGATGAACAGGACAGTGAAATCTCCACAGAATTCCGCCCCGGATCAACGGGGCAATTTCGTCTGAGGCTGTCTTTAGAGGACTACCTCAGTATCACGAATAGTGGTGGTGATTCCAGACCGCGAAACGGTGTGCTTCCGGTGGTCGTTGAGATCTACTCCAACACACTCAATCCCGGTCTGCTGGTGACCACGAGCTTCTTTTTGCTCCTGGGCATCGGGTTCTACCTGTGGTTTGAGTACGCTCCGAAACAATTTGTGGGCCGGGTGACCCGCGAGGAGTCGGTCCTGACGGCAGCCATGCTCTGTGGCGATCAGGCTCTGATCAAGCTGTCCTGGTCAGCCCGTTATGAAGAGCCTGACGAATCGGTCCTCGACAGTCCCAAAGGCCCGGTTGCTTGCCCCTTCAACCTCAGGATCACCGATGCCTGGGGCGCCGCATTGTTGATGAAGCAGGAATCATTTCATCTGGATTCCTTTCAGATCGACGAGGATGAACAGGGGTTCCGGGGTGAGCAGATCATTTACCTCCGTCTCAAAACCACACGTCGCCTGACGGTCCGGGTTGAAGTGCCTGATCGCTTGGAACGCGGCGCGATTGAGTTGGAGCGGCTCAGCCTCGACTTGACGGAACTCACCAAAACGATGAAACCGGTCCCAGAGGAGCTTCTTTGATGGAACAACGACCGCTGTTGCTGGGCTTGCTCGTTTTGATGCTGGCTGTCGGCGTCGTCGGCTCCATCAGCCGTCCCATGCTCTGGAGTCTTGATCAAGCTGGAACGCCGCGACGGAGTTCGTCCACCGGGGTGTACTACGGAGGCCGCAATTCCGGCGGACGTTGGGTGAGTTCCTCGGCTGATGGCAGAAACCGTGGCAGCTCCTTTGTCGGTCGCGGGCCTGGTGGGGTGAAGTGACG
>JBGKDR010000384.1:0-3892 GCA_042954225.1 Parasynechococcus sp. | reverse complement strand
AACCGTGGGGCCTGGCTGAAATTTGAAACCGATAAGAACAGCCTGCTCCACGTGCGCGTGGACAAGACCCGCAAGATCAACGCCCATGTGTTGATGCGGGCCATGGGCCTGTCCGACAACGATGTTGTCGACAAGCTGCGCCATCCGGAGTTCTACAAGAAGTCCATCGATGCGGCGAACGATGAAGGCATCAGCTCCGAAGATCAGGCTCTGCTTGAGCTCTACAAGAAGCTCCGTCCCGGTGAGCCCCCGTCGGTCAGTGGTGGCCAGCAGCTGCTGCAGACCCGTTTCTTTGATCCCAAGCGCTACGACCTCGGTCGGGTCGGCCGCTACAAGATCAACAAGAAACTGCGCCTCACCATCCCCGACACGGTGCGCACCCTCACCCATGAGGACGTGCTCTCCACTCTTGATTACCTGATCAACCTCGAGCTCGATGTCGGCGGCGCCAGCCTCGATGACATCGATCACCTGGGCAATCGCCGCGTCCGTTCGGTCGGTGAATTGCTTCAGAACCAGGTTCGCGTTGGCTTGAACCGGCTGGAGCGCATCATCAAGGAGCGGATGACGGTTGGTGAAACCGACTCCCTCACCCCAGCTCAGTTGGTGAACCCCAAACCCCTGGTCGCTGCGATCAAGGAGTTCTTCGGCTCGAGCCAGCTGAGTCAGTTCATGGACCAGACCAATCCTCTGGCCGAGCTGACCCACAAACGACGGATCTCAGCCCTTGGACCTGGCGGTCTCACCCGTGAGCGTGCCGGCTTCGCCGTCCGCGATATCCACCCCTCTCACTACGGCCGTCTGTGTCCGATCGAGACGCCGGAGGGTCCCAACGCCGGTCTGATCAATTCCCTGGCCACCCACGCCAGGGTCAATGAGTACGGCTTCATCGAAACGCCGTTCTGGAAAGTTGAGAACGGTGTTGTCCTCAAGGAGGGCGATCCGATTTATCTCTCCGCCGACCGCGAGGACGAGTGCCGTGTCGCTCCCGGTGACGTGGCCACGGACGACAGCGGACGGATCAGCTCCGATCTGATCCCGGTGCGTTACCGCCAGGACTTTGAGAAAGTCCCCCCTGAACAGGTCGATTACGTCGCCCTGTCTCCGGTGCAGGTGATCTCGGTGGCGACCTCCCTGATTCCCTTCCTGGAGCATGACGACGCCAACCGTGCCCTCATGGGTTCGAACATGCAGCGTCAGGCTGTCCCCCTGCTGCGTCCTGAGCGTGCCCTGGTGGGGACCGGTCTGGAGACCCAGGTGGCGCGTGACTCCGGCATGGTGCCGATCTCACGGGTCAACGGCACGGTCACCTTTGTCGACGCCACGGCGATCGTCGTTCAAGGGGAGGACGGTCAGGATCACACCCACTTCCTGCAGAAGTACCAGCGCTCCAACCAGGACACCTGCCTGAACCAGCGTCCGATCGTGCGCTGCGGTGATCAGGTGATCGTCGGTCAGGTGCTGGCGGATGGCTCCGCCTGTGAAGGCGGTGAAATCGCCCTGGGTCAGAACGTTCTGATCGCGTACATGCCCTGGGAGGGATACAACTACGAGGATGCTCTGCTGGTGAGCGAGCGTCTGGTCACCGACGACCTCTACACCTCGGTGCACATCGAGAAGTACGAGATCGAGGCGCGTCAGACCAAGCTCGGACCCGAGGAGATCACCCGTGAGATCCCCAACGTTGCTGAGGAAAGCCTCGGCAACCTCGACGAGATGGGCATCATCCGCGTTGGTGCTTTCGTCGAAAGCGGCGACATCCTCGTGGGCAAGGTGACACCGAAAGGTGAATCCGACCAGCCGCCGGAAGAGAAACTCCTGCGCGCGATCTTCGGTGAGAAGGCCCGTGATGTGCGTGACAACTCGCTGCGGGTACCTGGCACCGAACGCGGCCGTGTGGTCGATGTGCGCATTTACACCCGTGAACAGGGTGACGAACTGCCCCCTGGCGCGAACATGGTGGTTCGCGTTTACGTGGCCCAGCGCCGCAAGATCCAGGTCGGCGACAAGATGGCTGGCCGCCACGGCAACAAGGGCATCATCAGCCGCATTCTTCCCCGGGAAGACATGCCGTACCTCCCCGATGGCACCCCGGTGGACATCGTGCTCAACCCCCTGGGCGTGCCCAGCCGGATGAACGTGGGTCAGGTCTTCGAGCTGTTGATGGGTTGGGCTGCCTCCAACCTCAACTGCCGGGTCAGGGTGGTTCCCTTTGACGAGATGCACGGGGCTGAGAAGTCCCAGCAGACCGTGGAAACCTTCCTCAAGGAAGCCGCTAAGCAGGAAGGGATGAGCTGGGTTTACAACCCGGATGATCCCGGAAAGCTCCAGCTCAAGGACGGACGCACCGGCGAACCATTCGATCAGCCCGTGGCCGTTGGCTACTCCCACTTCCTCAAGCTGGTGCACCTGGTGGACGACAAGATCCACGCCCGTTCCACCGGCCCCTACTCCTTGGTCACCCAGCAGCCCCTGGGCGGTAAGGCACAGCAAGGCGGTCAGCGTTTGGGTGAGATGGAGGTGTGGGCACTCGAGGCCTACGGCGCCGCTTACACCCTGCAGGAACTGCTCACGGTCAAGTCCGATGACATGCAGGGCCGCAACGAGGCGCTCAACGCCATCGTCAAGGGCAAACCCATTCCGCGCCCGGGCACGCCGGAGTCCTTCAAGGTGCTGATGCGCGAGCTTCAGTCCCTGGGTCTGGACATCGCCGTCTACACGGACGAAGGCAAGGAAGTGGATCTGATGCAGGACGTGAACCCGCGTCGCAGCACTCCCAGCCGGCCCACCTATGAATCCCTCGGCGTCGCGGATTACGACGAGGACTGACGGACCAACGAACGAACTGACAACCCGCTCCTTCTTCCTTAACCGTCAATGACCAACAGCAACCTCCGCACCGAGAACCACTTCGACTACGTCAAGATCACCCTCGCTTCACCCGATCGGGTGATGGAGTGGGGTCAGCGCACTCTCCCCAACGGCCAGGTGGTCGGTGAGGTCACCAAGCCGGAGACCATCAACTACCGCACCCTGAAGCCCGAGATGGACGGGCTGTTCTGCGAAAAGATCTTCGGCCCCTCCAAAGACTGGGAGTGCCACTGCGGTAAGTACAAACGCGTGCGCCACCGCGGCATCGTCTGCGAGCGCTGTGGTGTGGAGGTGACCGAAAGCCGGGTGCGCCGTCACCGCATGGGCTTCATCAAGCTGGCGGCCCCGGTGTCCCACGTTTGGTACCTCAAGGGGATCCCCAGCTACGTAGCCATTCTGTTGGACATGCCCCTGCGGGACGTCGAGCAGATCGTCTACTTCAACTGTTATGTCGTTCTGGATCCCGGCGATCACAAGGACCTCAAGTACAAGCAGCTGCTGACGGAAGACGAGTGGCTGGAGATTGAAGACGAGATCTATGCGGAAGATTCCGAGATCGAGAATGAGCCCGTCGTGGGCATCGGTGCTGAGGCACTGAAGCAGCTGCTGGAAGATCTGACCCTGAATGAAGTGGCCGAGCAGCTCCGTGAGGAGATCAACGGCAGCAAGGGCCAGAAGCGCGCCAAGTTGATCAAGCGTCTGCGCGTGATTGACAACTTCATCGCCACAGACGCCCGTCCCCAGTGGATGGTGCTGGATGTGATTCCGGTGATCCCCCCTGATCTGCGCCCGATGGTGCAGCTCGATGGTGGTCGCTTCGCCACCTCGGACCTCAACGATCTCTATCGCCGGGTCATCAACCGCACCAACCGCCTGGCTCGTCTTCAGGAAATCCTGGCTCCCGAAATCATCGTCCGCAACGAGAAGCGGATGCTGCAGGAGGCCGTCGACGCCCTGATCGACAACGGCCGTCGCGGTCGCACCGTCGTGGGTGCCAACAACCGTCCGCTCAAGTCACTGA
>JBGKDR010000383.1:0-13536 GCA_042954225.1 Parasynechococcus sp. | reverse complement strand
TCCCAGCAGTCGTGTGATTGTGACCCGTGTCGATCCAATCGCTTCAGCGATGGATTGATGCGACAGGCGGAGGTCGATGGTGATGCCCTGGGTGTCCGGCACGCCGAAATCCCGACAGAGCACAAGCAGGAAACTGACCAGGCGGGAGGACATATCCCGGTGGGTCAGGGTCTCGATCATGGTTTCGGTCTGCAGGATCCGGCTCGACAATCCCTGCAGCAGGCGCAGTCCCACGCTTGTGTCGGCTTCGATCGCAGCACGGACCGAGGCCGCAGGTGCCGTGATCATCTCCACACGCGTAAAGGCGATGGCGTGATAAAAGCGGTCTGAGCGATGCCCGGTCAGCAGCGAGAGCACGCCGAACAGGCTGTTTTCGCGCAGCAGTGCCACGGTGATTTCCTCGCCCGACTCGTAGACGCGTGACAGCCGAACAGCGCCGCGGCGAATCAGGTAAACGCGTTCGGCCGGATCTCCAGGGAAGAAGATCGTCTTGTTGCGCTCCACCATCTCGGTGCTGGCGCCATCCAGATCCCGAATCACATCCAGAAGGGTGCGATTGCTGGTTTCAGCCTGAAGAGACTGCATGGGCGGGCTCCCGTTGACGGGTGCGGATTGCTGGGTGTAGCGACTAAATCCGCTGCTGCTGATCATCGGGAGCCCGTTTGTGCCGTGACGCTACGAATCAGCCTGGAACAGCCCTGTAAGCGTTGTTACTTATTCGTTGTCGTCCCATCCTTCAGTGCCGACCGCTGCGCATTCATCAGTGTCGCCAGACCAGGTTCTGCAATGTCCAGCAACTGATTGAGCTGACTGCGGCTGAAGGGAGCGCCTTCCGCCGTTCCCTGCAGCTCCAGTAGCCGTCCGTCTCCTGCCTGCACCACGTTGAGGTCAACGTCGGCCTGACTGTCTTCGCTGTAGTCGAGGTCCAGCAGCGGCTGGCCCTTGAGCAATCCGACCGACACGGCGGCGACCTGATCCATCACCGGGTGCCGGTTGAGGACTCCATCGGCCACCAGGCTGTCGCAGCCACGGTGCAGCGCGAGCCATGCCCCGGTGATGGCCGCGGTCCGCGTGCCGGCATCCGCCTGAATCACATCACAGTCGATCAGCAGGGTGCGTTCACCGAGTGCCTCCATGTCCAGGACAGCTCTGAGGCTGCGTCCGATCAGTCGCTGGATCTCCTGCGTACGACCGGAGAGCTTCATCAGCTCACGGCGCTGGCGTTGGGGGGTTGAGCCCGGCAGCAGTCGGTACTCGGCACTCAACCAGCCCTGTTCGCTGCCCTTCCTCCATCGGGGGACGCCGTCCTCAAGACAGACGCTGCAGAGAACGGCGGTCCGGCCGGTGTGAATGACCAGGGAGCTCAAGGCAAACCCCATCGGATTCCATTCGACCCGAAAGGGACGCAGCTCTTGCCCCTGACGACCATCGCTGCGCGCTGTGATCGGGTCCGTCATGGCAGCTGGTGGAGATCGCTCCATTGAGCCTGCCAGGTAGTCCTGCACACCATGGATGGTGGCTGCGGAGTTGTAGACATGGAAAACACCGCTACATTCAAGGTCTGCTGGGGGCGCCCCGGGCCGACCGACGCTGATGACCGCAAGCCTCACTCCCCCCCATCGCTCCCTGGACTCCCGTTCCAAGGACCATCGCGCACTGGAACGGGCCGGTTTGCTGCCTCTGCCGGCGCCTCCACCGCAGCCCCGGCCGTTGCACCTCGTTGCTGCAGAAGGACAGCTTCAGGTCCACACAGCCGGATATCGCGGCAGCTTCTCCGGTGTCCTCAGTCAGGCGGTGCGCAGCGCCGGCCTTGGTAGTCGGGTCCTGATCGCGCAGTTCCTCAAGGGTGGGGTTGACCAGGGGCTGTCCGGGCGTGTGCAGATCTGCGGTGGCCTGACCTGGCTGCGCCCCAACGTTCCAGCCTGTCTGGACTCCCCTGATCACCCCGGCGCCAGCGAAGCGGTCACCGAGATCTGGCAGCGCTGCCGCGAACACCTCGCTGAGGGTGACCTGGACCACCTCGTGCTGGATGAGGTCGGCCTGGCCGTCGGCCTTGGATACCTCCAGGAAAATGACGTGGTCGAGGCGCTTCAACAGCGTCCGGCCTCGATGGATGTGATCATCACAGGACCATCCATTCCATCGCCTGTGATGGAGATGGCCGACCAGGTCACCGAGTTGCGCCGAGGGTTCTGATGCTCAAGAACGACCGCTGGATCACAGAGCAGGCCGCTGCCGGCATGCTGGCTCCGTTTCAGGACGGCCTGGTTCGTCACCTCGAGCCTGAGCAGAAACAGCGCCCTGTTCTCAGTTTCGGTTGCTCGTCCTACGGCTACGACCTGCGCCTGTCGCCTCAGGAATTTCTGATTTTCCGGCACGTCCCCGGAACAGTGATGAATCCGAAGCGATTCAACCCGGCCAATCTGGAGCCGACGCCCCTCCATGAAGACGAAGACGGTCGCTATTTCATCCTCCCGGCCCATTCCTATGGCCTTGGCGTGGCCCTCGAGAAGATGGTCGTCCCCCCCAACATCACTGTGATCTGTCTGGGCAAAAGCACCTATGCCCGCCTGGGAATCATTGTGAACACCACCCCCGCAGAGGCGGGCTGGGAAGGTCATCTCACCCTGGAGTTCAGCAACAGTTCAGGCGCGGATTGCCGCATCTATGCCGATGAAGGCATCTGCCAGCTTCTGTTCTTCGAGGGGGATCCCTGCGAAACCACCTACAGCGATCGCAAGGGGAAATATCAGGATCAGCCTGAGCGCGTGACCCTCGCCAAGGTCTGAGTCTGCGCGCTCAAGGCGCCAGTCGCGCTTTGTGCAGACGACTTTTCTCGTACCAGGCGGCGAACTCGGGAGCCCATTGCTCCATGTGCGGCCACATCAGGTCGCAGAGCTGGCGGATTTCAAGCTGTGCATCGAGCTTGGCGCGCAGGTCCATGAAGTGCAGAAAGGCGCGGAGCGTGAAGCTCACCACAAAGTGCTGCCGATAGTCGAACGGCAGAATTCCCCGTGCATGCTCCTCGGCGAATCCGGCGCGCAGCAAGTCCCTATAACGCTCTGCCGCCTGTTGACACAGTGCGAGGTCGCGCTCCCTCAGGTCTGTGGTGTAGGCGTACTTTTTGCCTTGACGGTCGCTGTAATCGCCGACGGGCCTCAGATAGAAAACCTCTTCCAGCGGAATGGTTCCGTCGGCGGCCCGGCAGATGCGTTCGCCGGTGTAGCGCATCGACTGCACATCGAAGCTGACTCCCACTCTGTGGGTCCTGGCCTGCTGCATCACGGAGTGGGGGAACCACCCGACATTGAGCACGATCTGGGCATGCTCGAGCGGGCCGTAATGGCCGCGCTCACCGGACAGCAGGCGTTTGATGCAAATCTCTCCAGCCCGCTGTTCATCGGGCCAGCTGGCGCGGTCCTGGGCGACGAAGTCCTCGCTGTAGTCCTGATGCATCGCCGCATAGACGCACTGCTGAGGATTCGGCGTGGCGGCGATCAGATCGACCCGGAAGCGATCCATGTCAGGAGGTCAGCAACCTCCCGATCATGGCGCCTATCCGTGGCTGCGTGGTCCAGTGACTGCTGCGCGTTGGTTGGTGGTGTCGTTGACGCTGCTGAGACTGCCGATGCCGGCGAACTGGGGAAGCTCCGTGCCACGGATCAAGGCCGTACCCAGGGCGTTCAGCTCTTCAGGGCGTCGCACGCCGATGGAGCGGCCTCGGGCTTCTCCATCGGCAGAGAAGAAATTGAGTTGAGGGATCCCGTTGACGTCGTAGTCATCCACCAGATCACTCCAGCGGGGGTTGTCGACGTTCACCAGAACGATGTCCAGCTGTTGTCGGGTGTTCTGCTCCAGCGACAGCATGGCCGGGGCCATTTCACGACAGGCCTGACACCAGTCGGCGTAGAACTCGAGGATCGTTGGTCGGCCATTGCTAAGGGCCACATCCGGAGCGATAGAGCGCCTTGCGAGCTGTTCCATCGGGGACTGACTGTCCATCCCTCCCCTGAGCACGAGCAGAGCGACGGCGAGGGCGACGGCCATGATCAACAGCACGATGCGCTGGGCTGTGCCGATCAGCGGGTCAGAGGATTGGTCCGTCATCGACGTCGGCCAAGTGTGCGCACTTTGGCAGGCCCGTCTGGTCGCTGCGGCTAGCGTCGATCAATGGTTCTGATCCGCCTGCTGAGCCTGCCGTTCAGGGCACCGATGGTGCTGGTCCTGTTCGCTGTTGCCCTGATCCTCGGCAATCACTGGACGCTTCAGCAGGCTGATCTCGTCCCACCCACGGCGATTGCGGATGCCGTGTTCTGGACTCTTGAACTCGTTCAGGTGGTGGTGGTCGTGGTGGTGTGCACCCTCCCGGACCTATTGATGCGGCAGGTGTCGTTGCTGATGGCCGCCAGCAGGGTGATCACCTTGGTCGTGAGCCTGTTGCTGGTGGTGACCTTCGGTCTGTTCCTGATGCGCACCAACCTCCTGGCCAATGTCTTGATCCTGTCCAGTGCTGTTCTTCTGGCGCGGTTGGACCTGCTCAGAATCGGTCTGTCACCCCCCCCTCTGCTCACTGTCCTGGGCCTGGGGAGCTGGATCCTTCTCGGCATCTGGACCGGCCATCGGCTGCCCAGTCCACGTTTGTTTGCAGGCTTTTAGTTCTGTGTTGTCGCGGTAGCCAATCCAGTTGGCCAGCACTTTTTTGACGTAGTAACGGGTTTCCGGGTACGGGATGCGCTCGACCCACAGTTCAGGATCTTCCTGGACTTCGGGGCTGTTCCATCGCGATGCATTGCCCGGCCCGGCGTTGTAACTGGCAATGGCCAGCACTGGATCCTGTGCCCACTGCTCGAGCAGTTGATTGAGGTAGCGGGCACCCAGAGCAGCACTCAGAGCGGGTTCGCGCAGGTCGTCAAGGCTCAGGGGGCGATCGGCCAGTTCCTCTGCCGTGGCTGGCATCAGCTGCATCAGTCCCTGGGCCCCGGCGGTGGATGCAACGGCGGGCGCGAAGCGTGATTCCTGTTTGGCGATGGCCAATAACAATTCAGGCGCGACTTGCTCGGCCTCGGCTGCCTGCTGAAACACGGCGGCGTAAGGCCTTGGAAACTGACTCCGCTGCAGCTCAATCCGGTCGTCGCAGGAGGGCATCTGCCAGCGCAGACTCAAGCGCCACAGTTGGTCCAGGCCGGTCCAGGTGTCCCCACGAGCGATGCGCAGCCGTCCTTCGATCAGACGTTGCCGCTGACTGCGCGTCGTTCCCGATCCGATGTGGCGGCTGCGCCAGGCATCCCAGGCCTCGTCCACCAGGCCGAGCCGCCACAAGCGATTGACCAGGTTGTCGCTGGCATTCAGGGGACTCCAGCTCGGCTTACCGCTCTCAGTGTCGGCCCCCTGGACGCGATTGAGCCTGATCTGGGCGCGCCAGCGGTAGTACCCCGGAGGCTGATGGGCGATCAGCCAGCTCCAGTGCTGTTCTGCCTGCTGGGGCTGCTCCTGGCGGTGATGGCTGTACCCCAGCCAGAACCGTCGTCGCCCCTCCAGCGGTCCGGGAAGGATCGGTGCTGGTAATCGCTCGAGCAAAGTCTGGGCGTCGCTCCAGCGCTGCTCCAGCAGCGCATCGCGGGCAACATCCCACTGCAGTTGCCAGCTGGCTGGATCATCCGGCCAGCGTTCCAGTACGGCTTCGGCACCGACGCCCCCCTCCAGGCGCACCATCCCAGCGGCGACGGCGGCCGAATCAGCGCGGAGCGACTCCGGCAACGCAGCCAGCAGGGTGGGCTCGGGCAGCAGAGGATCACTCAGCAGTCGTGCGGCTTCCAGCGCTTCAACGCTGGAGGGAGCCCGGTTGGCGAGCGTGACAAGCAGGTCTTCCCCCTGCCGTTGTTGCGCCCTGTCGCCGTACAGCAGTGCGCGGCCGATGGCCAGTGCCGTGTCGATGTCAGGCGTCCTGTCGCTCAGACATCCCAGGGCATCATCAGCGGCGCCCAGTCGGGCCAGGGCCCTGGCAAGCAGCTGCCGCTGTGCTGGCTCAATCCCGTCGGTGGTCTTTGCTTGGCAGGCCTCACGCATCCGATCAGCAGCGCCTGGCCAGCCAGGCCCCCAGCGGGCCAGATGCAGCGCTCCACGGTGCTGGTTGGCGCTCGGCTCGAGATCGGCGGCCACCGCGAGCGCAGCGGGATGGGCGGGATCGGCATCCAGCAGGCGCAGGCCGAGGGATGGTTTCTGGCCGGCCAGTTGTTGCATGGCCTCCGCAGCGGCCGGGGTCGTCGGGAACCGTTCCAGAACCTCGCTCCATAGCCCGGTGGCCTCGTCGCCCTGGCCCAGAGCCTGGTGCGCGGCGGCCGAGCGTCCCAGAGCGATGGCCGCGAGCGGATCCTGCCCCCAGCCCTGTCCCTCAAGCAGGCGTTGCTGTCGATGGGGATCAGCCTCAGCCGAGCTCACCATCAGCAGCGCGGCGTCGCGGCGCTCGCTGGGATCGATGGACCATCGATAGATCCGCCAGAGCGAGGTGGGGGAGGTCTCCGGCGTGAGCGGGACACGTGTCGCACTTAGCTGATGCCGCCCAGCGCCGATGGCCAGCAGACAAGCCGCGGTTGTTCCGAGGAGCAGCAGGGCCCCGCGCCTTGAGCCTGCGTGCACGGCGAGGAATGGGCTGTTGTCATTCTGTTGGGTCTGCTCCGTTTTGCCGGCATGCGGCATCGCGTGCGGCAGCAGACCTGTCCCCGGCCTGGTTTTGACCGGTCATGCCCCCCTTAGCCTGCAGTCCACGATTGAGTCCCATGGTTCAAGGCGCCGTCCATCCTTTTCTCGGGCCTTCGTTGGGGGCAGCGACACCTGGGTTTGGAACGGACGGCATCCGTGGCCACGTCGGTGAGGTGTTGACCCCGGCGCTCTGCCTTCAGGTGGGCTACTGGTGTGGGCGCGAGCTTCCGGATGACGGCCCGATCCTGATCGGCATGGATTCCCGCTTGAGCGGGTCCATGGTGGCCGCGGCTCTCACGGCGGGGCTGACCGCAGCAGGACGACAGGTCTGGAACCTTGGGCTGTGTCCGACCCCGGCTGTCCCACTGCTGATCCGTCAGTTGGGAGCTGCTGGCGGTCTGATGGTCTCCGCCAGCCACAACCCGCCTGCCGATAACGGCATCAAAGTCTTTGGCTCCGATGGCGCCAAGCTGTCAGGTGCGCTTCAGGCCCGGATTGAGGCGGGTCTGCGTGGTGAGGCCGGGCGCTGTCCTGACGTTTCTGACCATTTTGGAGCGTCCGAGCAGCGGCATGACCTCCTTGGTGGTTATCGCGATGCGCTGTTGGCGTCGGTTGGCTCCCGTCGCCTTGAGGGTGTGCCGATCGTGCTCGACCTTTGCTGGGGATCGGCGACCGCCTGTGGTGAGGAGAGCTTCCGGGCTCTCGGCGCCGACCTGACGGTTCTCCACGGGGAACCGAACGGCGCCAGGATCAATGTTGGATGTGGGTCCACGCAGCTGGCCCCGCTTCGCCAGGCGGTGATCGACCGAGGAGCGGCCATGGGCTTCGCCTTCGATGGTGATGCCGATCGCATGCTGGCCGTCGATGGCCGGGGACGGGTCCTCGATGGTGATCACACGCTGTATCTCTGGGGCTCCGTGCTGCAGGACCAGCACGATCTGCCCGACCAGCGTCTAGTGGCCACGGTGATGTCCAACCTCGGGTTTGAACGGGCCTGGCAGGATCGCGGCGGCATCCTCGACCGCACGCCGGTCGGCGATCAGCACGTCCACGCCGCCATGGTGAGCAGTGGTGCCGCCCTTGGTGGTGAACAATCCGGTCACATCCTTGCTGCCTCCCACGGCCTGTGCGGGGATGGCGTTCTGACGGCGCTGCAGTTGGCCACCCTTTGCCATGACAAGGGAATCAGCCTGGCTGACTGGCTCGACAGCAGTTTTCAGGCCTTCCCACAGAAGCTCGTCAATGTCACGGTGCCCGACCGGGACCGTCGCAAAGCCTGGGAGAGCTGCGCGCCATTGGCCGATGCGGTGCGCTCCGCTGAGGTGGCGATGGGATCGCGCGGTCGTGTCCTGGTTCGGCCCAGTGGCACCGAGCCGTTGTTGCGGGTGATGGTCGAAGCGGATGACGCCAGGACGGTGGACTCCTGGACCAGTCGTTTAGCCCAGATGGCTGAGACGCACCTCAACGCGGCCTGAGTTCGACGGCCATGGTGAGTGCCCCGCTGCAGGCATCGCCTGCCGCTGTGAGCCATTGAGCCTGAGGACGGCGCTGTGCCAAGGCCGCATGCACCCGTTGCCGGAAGCTGGGTAGGTGCTCCAAGGCGCCGCCAAGCCCGACCACGGCCGGTTCAGCGAGTTGAAGCGTTGTGCTGACGGCCTCAACGGCGCTTGCCAGCGCCTGGGCTGATCGATCAACAATCCTCTGGGCTTCTGCCAGCCCCGCATCGGCTGCGGCCAGGACCTCCGGGGCGAGCGCAGCGAAGCCGGCAGGACCGAACTCCGGTTGCACCACCAGGGCCTTGAGGGCCGCACTGCTGCTGCAGTTGAGCTTCCTCCAGAGCTGATGGCGGAGGGGATGGTCCGGCTGACGACCATCGGCCATCTGAAGCGTCAGTTGCAGCCCCTGGTGGCCGAGGTCGAAGGCGGCGCCAGCGCCATCGAGGTGCCAGCCCCAGCCCCCGCAGCGATGTTCGTGTCCCCGCTCGGTGCGGCCCAGGCAGATCATGCCCGTGCCGCTGATCAGCACAATCCCCGCACCATCAGGGAATGCACCTCGGAGGGCGGTGCGTTCATCGCCGGTGGCGGCCACGCGCTCTGCCGGCACCTGCAGCACCTTGGCGAGCAGGGCCGAGCCACGTCTCTCCAGCGCACTGCCGTGCTCGATGCCACTGGCTCCGATCACGGCGGCCGTCAGGGGGTGATCGTCAGGGGAATGGCCCGCTGCTGCGGCGCTGCGTCGGATGGCCTCGATAAAACGCTGTTCGCCTTTGGGAGCATCGAGATGGCTGACGCCAGGTCCGCTGCCCTCGCCAACACAGGTCCAGCGCCCGTCCTCCCAGTCACTGATGCGGCAGCGCGTTCGGGTCTGCCCCGCATCAAAACCTGCCAGTCGGATCATGGTTCGTGCTGCAGCTCGGGCAGCGCCGTCAGACTCGCCAGACAGAACCAGAAGCTGAGCTGCACTTCCGGCCTGAAGAAAATGGTGTCGGTGGCGCCCTGGGTGATCAGTCCCGCAATGGCGGCCAGGCTGGCAATGGCAATCCCGGCACTGCGGCGGTTCTGCCATGCCGGACCGAAGGCTGCTGCGACGGCACGTGCCAGGACCCCAATGCTGACGATCAGGCCGGGAATCCCCAGTTCGACCAGCAACTCCAGTGGAACCGAATAGGCACTCAGGGCATTGAATTTGGGCAGTTGGTACAGCGGATAGATGCTGTTGAAGGCGGCATTGCCTGGACCGATCCCCAGCCAGGGGCGGTCCTGAATCATCTCGATCGCTGTCAGCCAGACGTTGATCCGGAAGTTGTTGGAACTGTCCCCTCGTCCGGCCAGGAGGCTGATGACCCGGACTCGGATCGGTTCGATCTGCGTGGCGGCTATAGCCAGCAGGCAGCCACCGATCACCAGCAGGAGCACTGGGATGACACGTCTCCAGAACGGCGGCCATCGATCGGTGGCCTGAATCACCAGCAGCAAGACCAGGCAGGCCAGCGCGGCCAACAGCCCCAGCCAACCTCCACGGCTGTAGGTGAAAACGATGGCCGTGGTGCTCAGGACAACGGTCATCCCTGCGAACAGGCGACGTCCCCAGCCTTGCCAGCGCAGACAGGCGACCAAGGCGATGGGCACGATCGGCAGCAGATAACCCGCCAGGAGATTGGGATTGCCGACGGGGCCATAGATCCGGATCGTGCCTTGGCTGATCGAGCCGGGATCCGCCCAACGCGCCAGCTCCTCGGTGGAGGCATACAGCTGTCGCAGGGCCAGAACACTGCTGCATAGGGCACCGCCGAGCAGGCTGGCCACGATCCGATCCCACCACAGGGGTCTGGCCTGGAGCAGTTTCGTCATTAGGGCATAGACCCCGAGGTAGCTGACCAGTTTCAACAGGCCCTTGGCGGCGGCCACCGGAACGGGGGAGACACCGGTGGCCAGGACGGCCACGCCGAGGAATGCCAACAGCCAGAGTTGAATCCCGCTGAGTCGCCTGGGGTTGGGTGCGCTGCACAGCGACCACAACAGCCAGAGTGTGCCTGCGCAGGTGATGCACAACGCCAAGCCGCTGCGATCGAAGAAGGGCAAGAACCCCATCAGCGCGCAGACCACCAGACCCGCGATCCGCTCGATGCGCTGGATCGCCGCAATCGGGGGGTGCACGATGCCTTGCCACCGCAGAAGTCGAGCTGGTGGTGGCAGAGCCGCGGGCATGGGTCAGCTGGGCTGAGGAGTGGTTTCAGCCGGATTATCGATCTCCTGCCAACGTCGATCCAGATCATCCGTCGCTGGAGGCGGGTTCTGGTTGCGGCGATACAGCACGCGGTAAACGGGTAGGCCCTGATCGAGCACGTAGCGCTCACGCTCCGTGGGAACCGGAAGGGGGTTGGTCTCCCGCCACGGACGCCCATCCTCTGCCGGACGGTCAAAGCAGCCGCTCAGTTCGGTGAGGGCCACCATCGGTTCGATGACATCGAGCACATCGCTCTGCAGAAAGAGCTCGCGACCGGGTTGAAGCGCTCCGGCGATCGCCAGCACCAGGGCGGGTTGAAGAACGCGTCGTTTGCGGTGACGACGTTTGAACCAGGGATCCGGAAACTGGATCGAGACCCGTTGCAGACGGTCGCTCGGCAAAGCAGCCATCCAGCCTTCAAGACTGATGTTCGCGTTGCAGAAGAGGATGCGCACATTGCCGTGGTCACTGCTCAGGGCATCGCGGTCGGCAGCGGTGACCAGGGGGCGTCGAATTTCCACGCCGAGATGGTTCCAGTCCGGTGCCTGCTCCGCGAGTCCGAGCACACAGCGTCCCCGTGCGCAGCCGATATCCAGATGAATGGGTTGTTCGGGTCTGCTGAACAGGAGATCCGGCTGAGGCAGCTGCAGCGGCAGCTGAAAGAAGCGACTCAGAGGATTGACGTGCTGGCGCAAGGCTCGGTGGACGTGGCGTCGGATCGGGCGGAGAGGATGTTGTCAGGACGAGGGAGCATCGACGGGCCGCAGCAGGCCCCAACAGGCCGTATAGCCATGCAGATGGGTGGCACCACCGACGGGTCCGATTTCGCCATTGCAGAAGGCTCCGGCCACGGGTAACGACGGCATCACCTCCCGCGCCAAGTTGACATCCCCATTGGGGACACCGAACAAGCCCTGGCCTCGGCCCAAACAGGCCATCAGCAGTCCGAACTGCGGGGCTGCTCCAGCGGCTTCCCCCAGCAGTTGAAGGGCTTCATCCCGGGAGGCCGTCGCTTCGCGCAGCTGGAACTGAACGTTCTGCCCGGGCCGGACGCGCTCGGCCACAGCAACCGCTCCGTTACTGGGGTCCACCCCGATCAGGTTGCGCACCAGAAAGGCGCGCTCGTCGTCGGATTGTTGGCCATCGCGTCCGAGACGCAGTGTTCGGCGTTCGATTCCCAGAAAGAGGGAATGGCGTGCCCGATCGCGTTCTTCGTCACTGAGGGCCTCCAGCACCCGCTGCAGGCAGCTCACAGGAGAGGCTTTGCGCTCTCCGTCGTTCAACTCCAGCAGGACATTGCGCTGAACCTGTTCGATTGAGAAGACAGGTCCGATCGGCTTGCAGCCCTGGGCGACCACGGTGTCCAGAACCCAATCACCACCGATCGAGCAGACCACCGCTCCTTTCACCACACGGTCATTCAGCAGCAGAGAGCCATGGGGGGCGTTGTGGGGGGCAGCGATCCCGCCGATCTTGGCGGCATCCGAGTACGCATAATCCAAACCGCTGATCAGATCGTTGATCCCGGAGCTGGTGGGGTCCACCAGCACGATCTGACTGCGGCACCCGGCCGCTTCGATCCCGACCCACTCTTCCCAGGTCTTGGCGGAACCATCGAGATCGGGAAGATTGGCAGTGTCCAGGCTGCTGGCCTCGATGGTCGCTCCCGGCAGGGTCAGCAGACTGACGCTGAGAGCAGGGGATTGTTCGATTTCCTGACAGGTCCCGTTGCCATCGGTTCCCACCACACCTCCACCAACGCAGCCCAGCCAGGTCGTGGCTTTGATCCGCTGTCTCAGCAGCGGAAGCAGGCGTGGCAGGTCGCTGGCATAGCTCGTGGCGACAAACACCAAGGCCAGGTCAGCGCTTTGGCGCGTGCGCAGCTGGTCGGCGATGTCCTGAACGGCGGCGTCCAGGGATGGATTCACCGACAACGCCGTGCGACAGGACGGTGCAGCTGAAGCGGATCGGAACCAGTTGAGCGGTGAAAAGGTCGCCATGGGCTGGACCCTATCAATCGAGCGGATGCATCGGTCTGCCGATAATGGCGCCAGTTTTCAGCCCATTGGTGAACGACCTCTCCTATCGCGCACTGATCTGGCTGACCTATCGACTGGCAGCCACCTTCGCGCTGGGATTGCCGCTGGTGCTGCTGGCCTGGGCTGCGATCCGGCGTGAAGCCCCCATGCTCCGGCTGCTGAATCAGTACTGGAAGGTGTCCAGCCTGATGGCGATCGGCTTGCTGTTGCTCACCGACGCCCGTCCGCTCGGTTTCATCGTGGCGTTGGTGGCCCCGTTGTTGATGGCGGTCTCCGTGTGGTTCTGGGTGGACATCAATGAGGAGCTCAACGACCTGCCGATCTGGCGTCCGTTGCCCCTGACGATCCGTCTCTGGCGCTGGGCACTCAGCGGCTTTGCTCTGGTCAATACGATGCTTGTGGCCACCGCATTCCCCTGCCTCACCGCTGATCTGGGGGGGGCTGCCGCGGCAGGCAGCTGTCTGCAGTGGCTTGAAGCCCCCAAGGGACTGCACGGCGTCATCGCCTCAGTATTCGGATTTCTTTTCGGCGGTCAATGGACGGAGACCGTTGCGGCGTTCATCGGTTATGTCGCTCTGGTGGCTTATCTGGCCGGCTTCCTGCAATGGCTTCTGGTTCGTCTGCCCCGCCATGGCCGGGTGGCAGGAGGCTTCTGATCGATGAATGAACAGGCTCTGATCCAGGCGCTGGAAGAGCGCACGCGTCAACATCCCGATCGGGTGGTGCGCCTGCAGGGCGTGATTGAGGACCAGCTGTTCGAACTGCTGATTTTTCGCGGATTCAGCAGCAGCACCACCCACGCCACGGAGTTCGATCCAGATGCCTCAGTGCTGCCTCAGGGGACGCAGCTTGAGCAGGCGGAGTTGCTTCAGGGACCACTGGACCCAGCCGACACCACGGTTCTTCTGGGACCGATGGTGCCGGCAGCTTTGTTGAATCAGGCCAGTTGGTGAGCACGGCGTTCGAGAACGCCGACACAGCGACCGCAGATGTGGGGATGGTCCGGATGTTGACCCACATCCCCTTCGTAATGCCAGCAGCGTTCGCACTTGGTTCCCCGCGCACGACTGAC
>JBGKDR010000382.1:0-8085 GCA_042954225.1 Parasynechococcus sp. | reverse complement strand
TTTGATGCGATCGGGGGATTTGATGAGGATTTCGCGGTCGTCTTCAACGACGTCGACCTCTGTCTCCGGCTCCGTGAAGGCGGCGGAGCGGTGGTGGTGACGCCGGATGTGGAGATCGTGCATCACGAATCCATCAGTCGAGGCAAGGATCAGTACGGCGAAGCCCTGGCCAGACATCAGCTGGAATCCGGTCACCTGCGCCGAAAACATGCGGCGCTCTTCGCCAGCGGAGATCCTCTTCAGAGCCCGATGCTCCACCCCCACAGCACCCGTTTCCAACCGCGGATGCCGGAGCCGGTGTCAGCGGGACCGGTGCGAGAGCGCTTGATCACGAGCTGGCGTCGTCGTCACTGGAATCACAACCCGGAGCGCCCATTGATTCTGTTTGCCCATTACGACCCGGAAGGACGTGTCCGCGCTGATCTGATTCCGCTGCTGAACAGCTACCAAGAGCATGGCGATGTGGTGTTCATCTCAGCGTCACCGCGATTGCGCTGGCGCTGGCGCACCCTGCGACAACTGCGGTCGGTCTGCCAGGCCATCCTGATCCGCCGCAATGAGGGCTATGACTTCGGAAGCTGGATGACAGGCCTGCGCTGGCTGGAGCGGAACCGGCCCACGGCGCGCAGCCTGATCCTGACCAACGACAGCTTCTGGGGGCCGATCGGGGACCTCAAGGGACTGTTCCAGAGACTTGCGGCCAGTGACGCCGATGTCATCGGTCTCACCGACGATCTGATGTACGAACCGCATCTCCAATCCGCCTTTCTGGTCTTCCGGGAACCAGTCCTGCAAAGCGCTGTCTTCCAGCAGTTCTGGCGCAACCTGAAGATCTGGCCGCGCAAACGTGATCTGGTGAAGCAGTGCGAGGTCGGTCTGCCGGTCGCCCTGCGCAACGCTGGCTTCTGCCTGGAGAGTCTCTACACCAAGGACGCCAACGGCAACATCCTGCACACCGCATGGCGGGAGCTGATCGAAGCGCAGGACTTTCCCTTCCTCAAAGTGAGCCTGCTGCGCGACAACCCGACCCGACAGCCGATCGATGACTGGGAGCAGGTGGTCGGGGCCAGGAATCCCGCCCTGGCCCAACAGATCCGGGACCAACTGGCGCGTCGCCCTTGAAATGGAGCTCCTGACCGGTCTGCTTCTGCTGGTGCCGGTGGTGCTGACCCGTCGTCGCGAACAGGAGAGTCCGATCTGGGCACGACGGACGCTGATCGTGCTGCTCACGGTGATGACCCTGCGTTACCTGCACTGGCGCAGCACGGCCAGCCTGACCATGACCACGGGCATCGCCAGCGCCCTCAGCCTCATGCTGCTGATGGCGGAAGGCTGGTTACTGATCAGCGGACTCCTGCCGATGTGGCTGGCCTGGCGACGCATTCCCGACCGACGGCTCCAGGCGGATGAGGCCATGGGCGCAGTACAGACAGGCCAATGGCAACCGAAAGTGGCGATCCTCGTCCCGACCTGCGGGGAACCGATTGCGGTGCTGGAGCGGTGCCTCGCGGGCTGCCGTCGTCAGACCTACAAGCGTGCGCAGGTGTGGGTGCTGGACGACAGCGGCAGGCCGGAGGTGAAGGCCCTGGCCCAACGCCTGGGCTGCGCCTACCGTCATCGGCCCGACCGCAGCCATGCCAAAGCGGGGAATCTCAATGACGGGCTGCGGATCAGCCGCAGCGATCTGGTGGCGGTGTTCGATGCCGATTTCATCCCGCAACACCATTTTCTGGAGCGCTGCATCGGGTTCTTCCAGGATCCACGGCTGGGTCTTCTGCAGACACCGCAACACTTCATCAATGCCGATCCGGTCATGCGCAATCTCGGCATGGAGCAGTGGATGCTCCCCGATGAAGAAAGTTTCTACCGCTGGATCCAACCCGTCCGGGACGGCTGGGGGGCCGTGGTGTGCGCAGGCACCTCCTTCCTGGCCCGACGCGAGGCCCTTGAGCAGGTGGGTGGATTCGTGGAGCCGGCGCTCTCCGAGGATTTCGTGACCGGATTGGCACTCCGCAGCCAGGGCTGGACTGTGCAATTTCTCCAGGAGAAGCTCAGCGCCGGCCTGGCCGCGGAATCCATCCAGGATTTCGTCCAACAACGCCAGCGCTGGGCGGCGGGCACCTTGCAAAGCCTCCTGCTCCGTCAGGGACCCCTGCGGGCCCGAGGACTCACCCCCGTGCAGCGACTTGCCTACCTGGAGGGCGTCATCCACTGGATCAACCACGCCCCAAGGCTGGTGCTCATGCTGATGCCGCTGAGCTACGGCCTGCTGCAGATCCAGCCGATCCACTGGAGCCTGCATGCCGTGGTGAATCTGTTGCTCCCGCTGTGGGCAACCCTGCTGATGACGGTCGGTTGGCTCAATCGCGGCAGCCGCACGGCGCTGCTGGGCGAACTGACCAGCTGGGTGATGACGGTTCCACTCACCCTGACCCTGCTGCGAAGCCTCGACCCGCGCCAGCGGCGCTTTCGCATCACCCCGAAGCACAGCACCCGCACGACATGGCGGCTGACGTTCCCTCTGGCCTTGCCCCTGATGCTGCTGGGTGGACTGAATCTGATCAATCTGAGCCTGTTGACGCAGCTCCCGATCACCGCCCTGGAATCCAGGATCGGCCTGGTCTGGGCATCGCTCAATCTGATCAGCACCTTGATCGCGATTCGGGCTTGTTTGGACCCTCCGGCACCGGACCCGACACCTTGGCTTCAGCTGCATCAGAGCTGTGATCTGATCGATCCCAGCGGGCAGGTCTATCCCTGCCGGATCACAGCCATCAGTGAACAGGGCGTCGAGCTGCAATGGTCTGGGGCAGCACCGAGCGAGTTCAACGCCTGTCGTCTCCGCTTGAACGAACTGGATGAACCGCTCGAGGTCAGCGCGATCCAACGCGCGCAGACGCAGGCTGTCCTGGCCTGGACGAACGTCAGCCCGTCCCAACGGCTGGCCCTGATCGACTGGCTGTTCTGCCGCCCTGGTTGCTGGGTGGACCGGGATGCACCGAGTGAATGGCTGGCGTTCCTCGTGCTGCTCCGCAATACGCTGCTGGGCCGACCAGCCCCGGGACCATGGCACCGCAGCCTTGTGCCCAGACGCGCTTAAGGAAGCGTGTCGGGCCAGCCTTGACGGATCAGCAGCATCGAGAAGTACGGCCGTTCTGACGCCTCAACCTGATCGGCGGAGCAGACCAACTGGTCCGGCCAGCCGACACGCTCGGCGAACAGAGCCTGAGACAGGAGGCCATGGTGCTCGAGGCAGCCACGCACCCAGGCCCAGCGATGCCCGAGCTTGAACAAAGCGAGGACCCGCCCCGACCGTGCCGCCTGTTGAAGTTCGGCGTCGAGGGCCTCCGTGCTGTCGGGACAGGGTCGCAACAGCAATTGATCCTGCTGCAACGCCAGGGGCCACTGACCCGCCGCGGCCGCCGCCGACACCGAACTGACCCCTGGGATCACAGTCAGCGGACAGCTGGGATCCAAGCCCTGGATCGCCAGGAGCACGTAACTGGTGGTGGCGAACAGTGAGGCATCGCCCTCACACAGCAGGGCGACGGCGGCACCGCGTCTGACCTCAAGCAGAAGGGTTTCGGCCGCTGCATGCCATGCCTGCTGACGGGCCTTGGCGTCCGCAACCATGGGGAAGACGAGCGGCAGACGCTGGTGGTCATCGCGAATCCATCGTTCCGCGATGGTGGCGGCCATGCTGGCGGCTCCACGGCGAGCCACCGGGTAAGCGACGATCTGCGCCGAGCGCACTGCTTCCACGGCCGCCAGGGTCATCAGCTGAGGATCGCCGGGGCCCACACCGACCAGAGAGAGGCCGGGGGATTGTGCTCGGTTGATGATGGTCAGCAGCCGTGCCCGGAGACCGGACGATGAGTCGTCTCAGCATCTTTCCAGACCAGGCCAATCCATCGGAACACGGTGCTGCCGCTGACCTGATCACCGAGGATCTCGGCACGATTCAGCGGGAACTGAACACACGCGGCATCGGTTTCGAACGTTGGACCGCATCCATCGAACTGGCGGCTGAGGCCGATGAAGCCAGCATCCTCAGCAGCTATGCCGACGACGTGAACCGGGTGAAGCAGGCCCATGGCTTCGTCACGGTCGATGCCATCCGCATGACCCCCGAGCATCCCGAGCGAAGCGCCCTTCGCAACAAATTTCTCTCTGAACACACGCACTCAGAAGACGAAGTGCGGTTTTTTGTCGAGGGACGCGGCCTGTTCAGCCTGCACATCGAGGATGAGGTGCTCACCGTGCTGTGTGAGCGCGGTGATCTGATCCATGTGCCCGCTGGAACCAAACACTGGTTTGACATGGGATCCAGACCCCAGTTCTGCGCCCTGCGCTTTTTCAACAACCCAGCCGGTTGGGTGGCTGACTTCAGCAACGACCCAATCGCCGAGCGCTTTCCCAGGCTGGACTGAGTCGAACGGAGGCAGCCGATGCATTCTCGTGCCAAATGGCGCTGGAGCATCCGGTTTCAGCGGCTCCCCCTGCTAATGGTCCTGGCAGCCATCCCTGCAGGGCAAGCCGCGATGGCCGCAGAAGCCGCTGAGGACGATGCGATTGCGCGCAAGGTGGCGGTGATTGAGCTCAGCCGCAGCATTCGCAGCTACACCGTGGGCATCCTGGCCACAGCGGACTGCCTGGTCAGGGAAGGACGCCTCAGCCGCCGCGAGGCGGACCAGGCCGTCCCCATCCAGCTCCGGGAGATGGGGATCAGCCCACACGTGGTCAACAACCCACAGGTGGTGATCACACGGCCTCAGCTTCTTGCACTGATGGACGCAAGCTGTCGCCTGGGGCCAGCCAGCATCGATCAGGCAAGGACCCTGGCGGAACAGGAACTCTGAGTGTCTTTTTACCGGGCAAGGAATAAAACTTGCCCATAGGCTTCCGCTTTCGACGAGGGCTTGATGCACAGGCACAGCGCATGGATTGGGGCCCTACTCAGCCTTGTGGTGTGTCCGGCCGTCGCCGCAAGCGAACCCCACCTCACCCTGGAGCGCACCTCGCGCCGCCTGTCCCAGACCGGGGATCCGATCTGGTTGCTCAGCCTCCAGCTCAACCAGGACACCGCCGTTCATTTCGATGCCGTCAGCGGCCGGGCGCACCGGCAGACCGCTGACCGGCACCAGACCGGCAGCCGGGCACCGCTCCCGCCGGGGATCTACAGCGTTGGTGCCGTGGAGGATCTGGGGCCGACCGATCCCGCCGAACTGGGGCCGATCTGGATCGGAATCGAACCCCAGTTCATCACTGGGCGTGGCCATCTCGGCATCCACCTGGACCCCAGCGCCAACCGCAATGCAGACAGCGGCACCCTGGGATGCATCGGCCTGATCGATCGCCAATCCATGCAGGACCTGGCTGAACTCGTGAGGCAGCAGGGCGTCCGCGCACTCGTGGTCAAAGACTGATGCTCAAGGCTTGGGGACTGACCTGGGGAGGCTGGCTGGACAACCGCCGGGGGGAATGGTGGCTGCTGGCACAACTGGTGCTGATCGCAGCCCATCTGGCACCGCCATGGCCACAGCCGACGCCCTTGGAGGGCAGCGGATGGCTGCAGGCCCGCGTCCTCATCGGCGCGATCATGCTTGCTGTGGGATTGATGCTGGCCCTGCAATCCTTCCTGGATCTGGGCGACAGCCTGTCACCGTTGCCGGCGGTCCGCGACGAGCACAGGCTGATCGTGTCGGGGGCCTACCAGCGCTGCCGACACCCGCTTTATCAGGCCTTGCTGTGCTGCTCCGTCGGTGTTGGCCTGGCCAGGGGAAGCTGGCTGCATCTGGCCCTGCTGATCGCGCTGGGTGCTGTGCTCGGCGGCAAAGCCCGCTTCGAGGAACGGGATCTGCGCCGCCGCTACCCCGACTACGCCGATTACGCCGCCACAACCCCCGCCATCGTGCCGCGACTCCCCTGGCTGGACTGGGTGTCCTGCTGAGCGTGCTGAAATAAGCCGGTTTTAGGCGCCACCTGCCCTATGGCGACTGCGGCACATCGCAAGGGAATCATCCTCGCCGGAGGAAGCGGCACGCGCCTGCATCCGATCACCCAGGCCGTGAGCAAGCAGCTGCTGCCGGTCTACGACAAACCGATGATCTACTACCCGCTCAGCACGCTGATGCTGGCGGGGATCCGAGAGGTGCTGATCATCACCACACCCCATGACCAACCCGCCTTTGAACGCCTGCTGGGGGATGGGTCGCGCTGGGGAATGGAGATCTCCTACGCCGTTCAACCCAGTCCCGATGGTCTGGCACAGGCCTTCCTGATCGGCTCCGAGTTTCTCGATGGGTCTGCCGCCGCCCTCGTGCTGGGCGACAACCTCTTCCATGGTCACGATCTGGTTCCTCAATTGGTGAGCAGCCACCAGAGAGTCGAGGGAGCCACGGTCTTTGCCTATCCGGTCAGTGATCCTGAGCGCTACGGCGTAGCCGAATTCGACGCCGACGGGCGCGTGCTGAGTCTGGAGGAAAAACCGACGCATCCCAAGAGCCGTTATGCCGTCACAGGGCTGTACTTCTATGACTCCAGCGTGGTGGAGCGGGCCAAACAGGTGAAACCCTCGGCGCGCGGGGAGCTGGAAATCACCGATCTCAACGAGATGTATCTGGAGGACGGTCTGCTGCGCGTGGAGTTGATGGGACGGGGCATGGCCTGGCTGGACACCGGAACCTGCGACTCGCTCAACGATGCCGGCAGCTACATCCGCACCCTCGAGCATCGCCAGGGTCTGAAGGTGGGTTGCCCTGAAGAGGTGGCCTGGCGCCAGGGCTGGATCAGCAGCGATGTCCTCGAACAACTGGCGCAGCCCCTGAAAAAAAGCGGCTACGGCACCTATCTGCTGCAGATGCTCGAGGAGAGCGTGAGCGACCATGCAGCTCTGCAAAGCAGCCTCGAGGTGAGCCATGCACGTTGAACAGCTGAGCACCACGACGGGCACCACCATCGACGGCCCTCTTCTGATCAAGCCCCAGGCCTTCGGAGACGACCGCGGCTGGTTCTTTGAAAGCTGGAACCAGCGCAAGTTCGACGCAGCCGTCGGCGATGCCGTCGTGTTTTCCCAGGACAACCACTCCCGCTCCGTGCGCGGCGTGCTGAGGGGGCTCCACTACCAACTGGCACCTGAGCCCCAGGCCAAGCTGGTCCGGGCCAGTCTTGGCACCATCTTCGATGTCGCCGTCGACGTGCGTCAGGCCTCACCCACCTTTGGTGCCTGGGTGGGCGCTGAACTCAGTGCCGAGAACAAAGCGCAGCTGTGGATCCCCGAGGGATTCGCCCATGGCTTTCTGACCTTGAGTGAGGTGGCTGAAGTCCAGTACAAAGCACGTGGCTTCTGGAACAAGGACTGCGAGAGGGCCATCGTCTGGAATGATCCGACCATCGCCATCCACTGGCCACTCGAGCGACTGGAGGGCACTGAAGTGAGCCTGTCGGGCAAAGATGCCGACGCCATCGGCTTTGCCGAGGCCCAGGCCTCAGGAGATGTCTTCCCATGAAAATTCTGCTGACAGGCGCTGCGGGCCAACTCGGTCAGGCACTGCGGACGGCAGCACCGTCCGATGCCACGATCATCGCCACCAGTCGTCAGGGCGGCGGTGGACTGGAGGCCCTGGATCTCGGTGACGCGAATGCCTGCCGGATGGCGGTCGAGACCCATCGTCCGGACTGGGTCCTCAATGCCGGCGCCTACACCGCTGTCGACAAAGCGGAAAGCGAGCCGGAGCTTGCCCATGCCGTCAATGCCATGGCCCCCCGGGCTTTCGCCGAAGCCCTCAAGACCTCGGGCGGCAGGCTCCTGCAGATCAGCACCGATTTCGTCTTCAACGGCAGCCAGGGAACGCCCTACCGTCCCGAGCAGAACCGCACTCCCCTGGGGGTCTACGGCGCCTCCAAGGCAGCCGGGGAAGATGCGATTCAGGAGGTGTTCGCCGGTGATGCCCGCGCCCTGATCCTGCGCACCAGCTGGGTGATGGGCCCCGTGGGCCGAAATTTCGCTCTCACCATGCTCCGCCTGCATCGGGAACGCGACACCCTCGGCGTGGTGGCCGATCAGGTGGGATGCCCCAGCAGCAC
>JBGKDR010000381.1:0-1753 GCA_042954225.1 Parasynechococcus sp. | reverse complement strand
ACCCAGTGCATCGTGGTGGCGATCGATGCCCGTCGCCGCGATGGCAGCGGCTGGGATGTGTACGTCAAAGGTGGCCGCGAGAACACCGGTCTTGATGCGGTCAGCTGGGCCCGGCAGATGGCAGACCAGGGCGCCGGGGAGATCCTGCTCACCTCCATGGACGGGGATGGCACTCAAGCCGGCTATGACTTGGAGCTCACCCGCGCAGTTGCCGATGCGGTCCCTGTGCCCGTGATTGCCTCGGGGGGCGCCGGATGCATCGATCACATCGCAGAAGCTCTGGATGTGTCCCCAGGCGGTGGTCACGCCTCGGCAGCGCTTCTGGCGTCCTTGCTTCATGACGGTGTTCTGACCGTTGAAGAGATCAAGGAGGATTTGCTGGGAAGAGGTTTGACGATCCGACCTCTCTAGGTTCTCTGCACTCAGAGAGGCCGTTGTGAAACCCGGGGATCCTGCTGCCGTTGATCAGCTCTTCGATGCCGTAGCGCCGAGCTACGACCGGCTGAACGACGTCCTCAGCCTCGGACTGCACCGCCATTGGAAACGGCAACTGATGGCGTTGCTGCAGCCGCAGCCCGGGGAAGCTTGGTTGGATCTCTGCTGTGGCACGGGGGATCTGGCCTTTCTGCTGGCGAGGGCTGTTCGACCCGGTGGTCACGTCCGGGCTCTGGATCGGGCGCAGGCTCCCTTAGAGGTCGCTGCTCAGCGTCTGTCGCGTCAACCCTGGTTGCCGTTGTCGTTTCATGTGGCGGATGCCATGCAGACCGATGTCGCCTCCGCCAGTGTTGATGGCGTGGTGATGGCCTATGGCCTGCGCAACCTCGCTGATCCCGGCGCTGGTCTGCGTGAGATCAGGCGTGTGCTTCGCCCAGGGGGGCGGGCCGGGGTGCTCGATTTCAATCGCCTTTCAGCTGATCAACTCAGCGGCCGCTTTCAGCAGCTCTACCTGCGGCGTCTGGTGGTGCCTGTCGCGTCTGCCGCCGGCTTGCGTGAGCATTACGCCTATCTCGAGAAAAGCCTGCAGCGTTTTCCCAACGGTGCAGAGCAGGAGCGTCTGGCGATCGAGGCTGGCTTCTCTCAGGCCCAGCACCGGTCAATCAGCGGCCAGCAGATGGGAATCCTGCTCCTCGACGCTTGAATCTTTGCGTGCGTCTCTTGCGACGCGGTCTTTCGGCGGGCTAAATCTGAAGAAAGGATGAAGAGCACAGCTGTTTTGGCGTTTCCCCTTCCGTCGCTGCTTCCCACCATTGAGGAGCTGCTTCAGGAAGTGCAATGGCTGGACGGTCTGATCCTGATCACTGATTCCCAGCGGGCCACCTTCGTTTCCTTCGCTCAGGTGGATCCGTTGCTGCGTCGCCTTCGTCGACAACCCCGGGGCATGCATGTGGCGGAAAAGCTCTGCATGTCCTTGCTTGAAACCCACGGAAAGGGAGGTGCCAAGCCGGTTCTCGTCTGCCAGGGAGATGGCAGTTTCTGGCTTGGAATGATGGGGACAGCGCATGACAATCCCCACCGCAGGCATGCGGTGGCCCACCTCAACCGATGCTTTGAACTGAAGGGCTGAGGCCGGCCGGCAGAATCGACGCTCAGCCGTCTTCGATCGTTCGTGCACTTCCAGGACATCATCAGCACGCTCAATCGCTTCTGGGCCGATCAGGGATGTCTGCTGCTGCAGCCCTATGACACCGAGAAGGGCGCTGGAACGATGAGTCCGCACACAGTGCTCCGTGCCATCGGACCTGAGCCCTGGGCT
>JBGKDR010000380.1:0-1162 GCA_042954225.1 Parasynechococcus sp. | reverse complement strand
TCGGATGCCAGCGTGAACCGTTCATTGGCGCCGCTGAGGGTCATCGCCTGATCGGCCATTCCCACTTTCTGAGAACCCTGACCGGGAAAGACCCAGGCGATCGCCATTGCTGAACTGTGCAGACAGTTCCGGAGATTAAGCCGGTCCGCTCCAGCGCAGCAGCGCAGCCCCCCAGCTCAGTCCGGCGCCGAAGCCACTGCTGGCCAGGCGATGTCCTGGCTGGATCCGTCCATCCCGGACGGCCTCATCGAGCATCAGTGGAATGGTCGCTGCGGACGTGTTGCCGTAGGAGCTGAGGTTGCTCAGGACCTTGCCGTGGGGAATCTTGAAGCGATCGGCCACTGCATCGAGAATGCGTTGGTTGGCCTGATGCAGCAGAAGCCAGTCGAGCTGGTCAGGCTCGGTGCCGGTGTTGCTGAGCAGGGACTGCAGGATCGCCGGCACCTCTCGGACGGCGAATTTGTAGACCTCCTGGCCATTCATCTGAATGGTGTGGAATCCCCCTTGTTGATGGGTGGCGTCTGCAATCAGCGGCTGATGCTCCTCCCTCTGCGGCAGTTGCAGCACCCCGCCACGGCTGCCGTCTGAGCGCAGCAGAAAACCCTCGAGATCATCCTGTCCATCGTCGGAGGCTTCCAGCACCAGAGCTCCCGCGGCATCGCCGAACAGCACGCAGGAGCGCCGGTCATCCCAGTCCACCCAGCGGCTGAGCTGATCAGCTCCAACCACAAGGATCCTGCGCATGGCCCCGGTTCGCAGGTATTGGGCCGCCGTGACGACGGCGAAGAGAAATCCACTGCAGGCTGCCGTCAGATCGAACGCTGCTGCTTTGGTGGCACCGAGGGAACCCTGCAGGCGGGGAGCGGAACCGAAGAGGTCGTCGGGGGTTGAGGTGGCCAGCAGGATCAGATCCAGACTGTCCGCAGACCAACCGGCCATCGCCAGTGCGGACTTGGCGGCCTCAAGACTCAGGCCAGACAGGGATTCATCGGCACCAACGACCCGGCGAGCCCCGATGCCAGTGCGTGTTCGGATCCATTCATCACTGGTTTCGACCCGTTCACCCAGGTCTTGATTGCTGATGGACCGCGACGGGGTGGCACTGCCGCAACCCCGCAGCAGCACGCCGGCGGTCTTCGGGAGCGGCTCGACCAAGGGGTTG
>JBGKDR010000379.1:0-5694 GCA_042954225.1 Parasynechococcus sp. | reverse complement strand
GCAGACCCACGAACAGTTGTGTGGATCCACCGGGAAGCTCCGCGACCCGATGCAGATCCCACACCTTGTCGTAGAGAGTGCCGGAACTCAAGCGCTCAGCTGCAGCGACTGTTGACCCTACGTCCGAGCCAGCAACCTCAGGCGCAGGCGATTCAGGGCACGAATCACGCTGAGCTGCTGAACCGCTGCCCTACCGCGGCGATCTCCAAAGCGCTCAGCTGCAGCCTCAGTGCCATCGGGCCCGGCAATCGCGAGGTGCACCAACCCCACCGGCTTGTCCTGCGTTCCACCGCCAGGGCCGGCGACGCCACTGATGGCGATGCCCCAGTCACAACCGAACTGATCTCGAACACCTTCTGCCATTGCGACCACGACGGCATCGGAGACCGCTCCATGACGGTCGAGAAGCTCAGCAGGGACATTCAGAACCGCTGATTTGATCCTGTTGCTGTAGGCGATCACTCCCCCCGCGAAGCCGTCGGATGCCCCTGGCACTGCCGTGAAGGCGGCCCCCAGGGCACCACCGGTGCAGGACTCGGCAACGGCCACCGTTTCACCGGCCTGCCGCAACAACTCCAAGACAACACTGGCGAGGCTGTCCGCATCCCTGCCGTAACAAGACGAACCAGCCCGTCGGCGCAGCTCCTGCTCCAGCGGATCAAGCAGATCTGCCGCCTGGGATGCGCTGTCGGCACGAGCCGTGAGACGCAGCGTGACGTCACCGAGAGAGGCATAGGGAGCCACCGTGGGGTTGTCGTTGTCGATCAGGTCACCGACCTGCTCGGCGAGGGTCGACTCGCCCACTCCGGTGAAACGCAGGACACGACTGCTGAAGGCGCCCGTGCTGCCTCCATGCTGGAGAAGCCAGGGGGCTGCGGTCGCGTTCCACATCGCCTTCATCTCCGAGGGGACCCCGGGGAAGGTGAGGATCGTGAAGCCTGGCTTCGGTGACCAGATCATTCCGGGTGCCGACCCGGTGGGGTTCGGGAGAACCGCTGCCCCGACGGGCAAAAAGGCCTGTCGGCGGTTGCTCGCCGCGACAGGACGCCCACCGGCAGACAATCGCGCTTCAATCTCACGCCAGAGCTCGGGGCGTTCCTCCATGGGGGTGTCAAAGGCCGCGGCCAGGGCTTCCGTTGTGAGGTCATCCGGCGTCGGGCCTAGGCCGCCTGTGGTCACCAGCACCCGACTGCGCTGAGAGGCCTCCCTGACCACAGCGATCAGGCGCTGGGTGTTGTCGCCTACCACCGTCTGGCGGTAGTGGGGAAGCCCGAGGGTCGCCAACTCCTGTGCGATCCATCGGGCGTTGCCGTTGAGGATGTCACCGAGCAAAAGCTCGGTGCCGACACAGAGAATCTCGACCCCTTCAGCCATGGCGGTCCCCGCAGGGCAGGTCAGCGTTGGACGCCGTCCCTGGCGGAATGGTTTCTCCGAGAGCACGCTCGGTCTGGAGCTGACGTCGGCTGATGACAACGGTGGCCACGAGAATTGACGTGGCCAATCCCAGCCAGAGGAACCGCATCTCGGCGTTGGCCACGACCAGCGCCAGGGAGGCAAGCCATTGGGTGAACACGTAGATCAGAAGGACCGTTCTGCGATGGCTGAATCCAGCCCGAAGCAACCGATGATGCAGGTGTCTCCGATCGGGATAAAACGGTGAACGCCCCTCCCGCAGACGGCCCATGATCACGGCCGACATGTCGGCGACAGGCAGGGAGAGGATCAGCAGAGGCAACAGCAGGCTGACGGTGGTGAGACCTTTGGCCGGCCCGACGATGCTGATGGCCGCCAGGGTGAAGCCAAGGAAATAGGACCCGCCGTCGCCCATGAAGATTCGGGCGGGGTTGAAGTTGTGACGCAGAAATCCGAGACAGCAGCCAGCGAGTGCTGCCGCCAGAAAGCCCGCTGCAACTTGATGCAGGGAGAAACTGACCGAAACCAGACCGATGGCGGCAATTCCCGCCACACCTGCGGCAAGGCCATCCAATCCATCCAGCCAATTGATCGCGTTGGTAACGCCCACGAGCCAGACCACCGTGGCCAGCAGGCTCAGGCTGTCGGGGAGAGCAATCGCACCCGAGGCACTGGTGAACCAGGGCAGATCGATGGCTCCGATCTGCACACCCTGCGTCCAGATCACGGTGGACACCGCGACTTGTCCCGCCAGCCGCGGCCAGGGTGACAACGCGAACAGATCATCGGCGAGGCCGATCAGAAAAAAGCAAAGGGAGCCAGCCAGCGTGCTCCAGATCAATTGATCGCGAGCGGGGGTGAGTGCACCAAATCCCCCCAGTCCCCAGACGATGGACAGCGACAGAGCAAAGCCAACCACCATGGCGATGCCGCCGAGGCGCACCATCGGGATGCTGTGCTGCTTGCGGCCATCCGGCTCGTCAAAGAGGCCGATGCTGAGACCGAGCCGCCTGACCTGGGGAACCAACGCCATGGTGATTCCCGAGGCCAGCAGAAAGCTGACAACAGCAACCAGAAGGGGCCTGTCAGCGAATGTCACGCGGACTCCTGGTTCACGGAGGATCCCCGGTGTGGATTCTCCATGAATCTAGGAACCCTGGCGACCGATCACCAGCCGCAGGTCAGACCAGAGCGGGTTGCTTGCTGTCGGCGTACAGCGGGAACCGCGCACACAGCGCTGCCACGCGCTCGAGGCATCGGGCCTGGATGGCGTCGTCCTCTGGATTGAGCAGACGATCGGCGATGACATCGGCCACCTCACGGAAGGCATCGGCATCGAATCCACGTGTCGTCAAAGCGGCAGTCCCGAGGCGCAAACCGCTGGTGACGAAGGGTGACTCAGGATCGAACGGAACCGTGTTCTTGTTGGCGGTGATGTGCACATCACTGACCAGAAGGTCCGCGACCTTGCCGGTCATGCCGATCGAGCGCAGATCGAGCAAAACAACATGGTTGTCCGTCCCGCCGCTGACCACATCGATACCGCGCTGAATCAGTTGCTCCGCCAGGGCAGCTGCATTGGCCACCACTTGCCTGCAGTACTGCTGGAAGGAGGGCTTCAGAGCTTCACCGAAGGCCACAGCCTTACCGGCGATCACATGTTCCAGTGGACCGCCTTGGCTACCGGGGAAGACCGCCTTATCGAATTTCTTGGCGAACTCAGCATCGCGGCACAGGATCAGCCCACCACGGGGGCCGCGCAGGGTCTTGTGGGTGGTGGTGGTCACCACATCGCAGTGAGGCACCGGGCTGGGGTGCACGCCAGCGGCAACGAGGCCAGCGATGTGGGCCATATCGGCCAGCAAATACGCACCCACCTCATCGGCGATCGCGCGGAACGCAGCGAAATCAATCGTGCGCGGATAGGCGGAATAACCGCAAACAATCAGCTTCGGCTTGTGCTCAAGCGCCAGCTGCCGAATCGCCTCCATGTCCAGGCGCTGGGTCTCCTTATCGACGCCGTACTGAACGACGTTGAACCACTTGCCGCTGACATTGACCGGCGATCCATGGGTCAGATGCCCGCCATGGGACAGATCCAGACCCATGATCGTGTCGCCTGGCTGCAGCAGGGCCAGAAACACGGCGAAGTTGGCCTGGGCACCACTGTGGGGCTGAACGTTGGCCCAAGCGGCACCGAACAACTCCTTCGCACGGGAGATGGCCAGATCCTCAATGGCATCCACGTGCTCACAACCGCCGTAGTACCGCTTGCTCGGCAAACCCTCGGCGTACTTGTTGGTGAGCACGGAGCCCTGGGCCTGCATGACCGCGCGAGACGTGAAGTTCTCGCTCGCGATCAGCTCGAGGTGGGTCTCCTGACGTTGACGCTCCTGCTCGATGAAACCGGCAATGACCGGATCGGCAGCCGCGAGGTCAGCATCGATCGCACGGTCGGAGTGCAGGCTCATGGAGACGACAACAATCTTGTGCTGAATCGTAAGAAATGGCTCCCGTCAGGTTTGGAAGAAGGCAAAAAAAAACTGCCCCGAAGGACAGTCTGAAAGCGCGCCTGGAGAGATTCGAACTCCCGACCCTCTGATCCGTAGTCAGATGCTCTAATCCGCTGAGCTACAAGCGCTGGCGTGAAACCATCAGACCCTATGGAGGTCCCCCTCGTCAACCAGCGCACGGCCGCGGCAGGATCGATCAATTCCCTAAGCCACCCCAATGCCGATCCGCTGGTATGGCCCTGCCGATCCCAACGACCCGACCTATCGGCATTTCGAACGCATCGTCAATCTCTGCCTGCACGGTGGGGTGTTCGCAGCCCTGAACAGCGGGACCTGGTTCGTTCAGCAGATGCGGCACCCGTTTCCTGAAGGTCTGTTGCCCTGGCTGACGGGGACCTGGCTCGTGGTTCTGGTGATCCAGCTGATCAACGTGATTGTTCGGCGTCCTCCCGCATCCGATGCCAGCGCCTGACGGCAGCATGGAGTCAGTGAGAACCGCACTCCGGCATGTCCCTGTCCGCTTCTGATCTCAAGGACCTTGAAGCTGCGCTCGCGGATCGGCTCTATGTGCAGATCAGCGGATGGCATCTGTATCTGGGCGATGCCGACCTTGCCTCCGTCCTGGCGATTGAGTGCAGTGCCAGGGCTGATCAGCCGGCCGCGGTTGCCGCCCGTCAGGCTGTGGAAGCCGTGAAAGTCAATGTGGCCGGAGGCGCCAGTCAGCTACCGCTGTCGCGCCTTCTGCCACCGGCGCAACTGCGGGACCTCGAGGAGATTCTTGAGCCGTATTGCGGATAAGGTTTCCTTCAACCCCAAGGTTTGGTGTGCTGATCATCGAAGTCACCAACGCCCGAGATGTGGTGCGACAACGGATCGGACGCCTGGGCGAACGACTGATCGGACGCGTGGTCGACCCTGAGGCTCAGGTCGAGAAAGCCATCATTCAGGAGCTGGAGACAGCCTTCAAGGAATTCGGGATCGAAGCGCGAATCGTGTCCGTTGAGGGGCCGCAGCTGATTGGCCGCCAGCGGCTTGAGCTCCCCATCCAGGTGCGCGACGAGCGCGACGTCCACATCAGCGAGCCCTGAACCGCCGCAGCAGAACAGCACGAATCTCCTCAATCTCAGGAACAGACAAGAGACTCCCGAGCCATCCGAACACGAGCACGCCAACGGCTCCGGAACAGCCCACCTGAACCATGCGGCCAATCAGATCAGCAGGCCAGGTCACGGTGATCGAGAGAAGCCAGCTGACCACCCCGGCCAGCAGAGCTGCAACGGTGAGCCTGGCAGCGTCCGCCGCCCAATGCCCCAATGGGAGCGCCTGTAGACGGCGCTGCAGCACGATCACCAGCGCCAGGCAGGTGAGTGTGTTGATCGCCACCGTCGCCAGAACAAGGCCAGGCGCCCCGAAATTGAACGGTGACTGGGGGCCCCACGGGGTTGGTCCACCGACGAGGAACCAGTCGAACAGCACATTGAGGCCAATGCCAGCCACCGAAAACCGGAACGGTGTGTTGCCATCGCCGAGGGCATAAAACACACGCACCAGCACGTCCCGACCCAGATAGGCCGGCATGCCGAGGCCATAGGCCATCAGCAGTGCCGTCACCAGTTGCGCCGCATTGGCATCAAAGGCGCCCCGTTCATAGACGAGCGCGACGATCGGCTCGCCCAGGGCGATGAACAACACCCCCAAGGGCAGCATCGAGGCCGTCGACAGCATCAGTCCCTGACGGATGCGCGCGATCAGCTGAGGACGGTCGTCG
>JBGKDR010000378.1:0-5925 GCA_042954225.1 Parasynechococcus sp. | reverse complement strand
TGGGACCTGCCGCCGATGGATTCGCTGCGGGTGAATGCGGCGGTCTACGGCATCCCCGATGCTGTGGCGCGGCGGCGGATCAAGGAGCTGGCCGATCTGCTGGAGCTGGGGGAGGAACTCACCCGGCCGGTGCGCAAGCTTTCCCTGGGGCAGCGGATGAAGGCCGAATTGTTGGCGGCGCTGCTGCATGAGCCGGAGGTGTTGTTCCTCGATGAACCGACCCTGGGGCTGGACGTGAATGCCCAGGCCCGGGTGCGGCAGTTCCTGGCGGAGTACAACCGCCGCACGGGGGCAACCGTGCTGCTCACCAGCCACTACATGGCTGACATCACGGCGTTGTGCCCCCGGGTGTTGCTGATCCACCAGGGGCGGTTGTTCCACGACGGTCCCCTCGAGGCGCTGGCCGATCAATTGGCGCCGGAGCGGGAGGTCCGACTGGAACTGGAGGTGCCGGTTGCAGCGGATGCCCTGGCGGGGTTGGGGCGGCTGGAGCAGTTGGAGGGCTGTGACGTGCGGCTGCTGGTGCCCCGCGACCAGCTCACCGCGGTTGTGGCGCAGCTGCTGGATCGCTTACCCGTGCGCGATCTGGATGTGACTGATCCGCCGATCGAGGAACTGATCGGTGGGCTGTTCCGGCAGGGGCGGGTCTGATGCGGATCTTCGGGTTGAACCGGCGGATCATCCGGGTGCTGCTGGGCGCCCAGTACGCCCACATGCTCGAGTACCGCGCCGAGATCGCCCTCTGGGCCCTGTCGGGGGTGCTGCCGTTCATCATGCTCAGCCTCTGGAGCGGCAGTGATGCGCGCACCGGTTTGGGGCTCGATGGTGTGGCCCTGGATCGCTACTTCCTCAGTGCCTTTCTGGTGCGCCAGTTCTCGGTGGTTTGGGTGGTCTATGCCTTTGAGGAGGACGCCCTGCAGGGCCGTCTGTCGCCCTATCTGCTGCAACCTCTGCACCCGCTCTGGCGCTACGTGGCGGCTCACCTCGGTGAGCAGCTCACCCGGCTGCCGTTTGTGGCGCTGATTGCGGGGGTGTTCTTTGTCGTGCGGCCCGAGGCGGTCTGGCTTCCGTCGTTCGGGGTCTTTCTGCTGGCCTGGCTGGCCACCTGGCTGGCCTTTGCGATCGGCTTCCTGTTCCAGAGCCTGATTGCGGCCCTGTGCTTCTGGAGTGAGAAGGCCAGCGCCCTGGAGCGGCTGCAGTTCATCCCCTTTGTGTTTCTCTCCGGTCTGCTGGCGCCACTCACGGCGTTTCCGCCGGCGGTGCGGGCCTGGGCCCAGTGGACGCCCTTCCCGTCCTTGATTGATTTCCCTGCTCGGGTCCTGGCCGGTCAGCCGGTGGATCTGCTCGCTGGGTTTGGCACCCAGTTGCTTTGGATCGCGCTGCTGTTGCCCCTGGTGCAGCTGCTGTGGCGGGCCGGCGTGCGGCGCTACAGCGCCATGGGGGCCTGATGGGGCGGTACTGGCGAACCCTGCGTCGCTTCTGGGGCACCGCCGTGGCTGTGCAGCTGGAATATCAGGCGAACGTGTTGATCGAACTCCTGGCGGTGGTGATGAGCCTCAGCGGAAGTCTGTTCATGCTCTCGTTGTTCTTCGGGCCTAATCAGACTCTGGGGGGCTGGAGCTGGCCCCAGGCCCTGATGGTGCAGGGGCTTTACACCGTGTTCGACGGCATGGCCAGCACCTGGTTGCGCCCCAACCTCGGCGCGATCGTCACCCATGTGCGCGAGGGCACACTGGATTTCGTGCTGCTCAAGCCGATTGACAGTCAGTTCTGGTTGTCGCTGCGCACGTTGTCGCCGGCCGGGCTGCCGGAAATCGGCCTGGGCTTCGTTGTGGCGACCTGGGGTGCGATCCAGGCTGGCGTTGTGCTGTCCCCTCTGAGTGTTTTGGCGGCGCTGGTGATGCTCGTTGCCGGCGGCTTGATCCTCTACTCGCTCTGGTTTTTGATCGCCGCCACCAGCATCTGGTTCGTCAAAACCTGGAATGCCACGGAAGTGCTGCGCACCCTGCTCGCATCCGGGCGTTACCCCCTCAGCGCATACCCCCCTGCGCTGAGGGTTCTGTTCACCTTTCTGTTGCCGGTCGCGTTTCTCACGACCGTGCCCGTTGAAATCCTGCTCGGGCAGATGCAGGCAGGTTCACTGATCCTGGGCGTCCTTCTCGCAACGACCTTCTTTGCCCTGTCCCGATCCTTCTGGTTGTTTGCACTGCGGCATTACACCTCAGCATCGAGTTAGTTGGGCATCCCTTTGATCGCGTCAAGGGCTCCAGCCTGTCCAAGGCCAGGGGCTGGATACAAGGTGGTGCAGTTGAAGGCAAATGAGGCGCCATTGGCTCTGACGAGATTGGCGATCTTGAGAAACACGTCCTGTTGAATGTCGAGATAGTCCTTCCAGACTGTTGTTGTGGTGAAGCAGTACACCAACAGATTGATTGATGATTGCTCCCAGGCGTTGAAGTTGACCAGAATCAACTGCTCCTGATCGATCTCCGGATGCTGCTGAAGCATGGCCCGGATCTGTTCGGTGATCGCATTCATCTTGTCGATGTCTTCATAGCGAAGGCCGATATTTGCTTTGATGCGACGGTTGTACATCTGCCCCGGGTTGATGATGGTATTCGTGGCAAACATGGCGTTGGGGATGTACATCGGCCTGCGCTCGAATGTGCGCAAGCGGGTGTGATACCAGCCAATCGTTTCGACGGTTCCTTCGACGTTATTCGTGCTGATCCAGTCCCCTTCCTTGAACGGGCGATTGAAAAACAGCATGAACCCGGAAAAGAAGTTCTGCGCGATTTTCTGTGTTCCGAAGGCCAGGCCCACACCGGCGCCGCCGCTCAAGGCGGCCAGTGCTGTTGGCGGGACGCCAAACGCGAGCATCAGGGCTCCAACGGCCGAGAGCAGCATCAGGATCGTGTAGGAGCGCTTGAGGAAGTGAATGGCCATCGCTCGATCCTTGGGGTCGTCGAGCTGGAGCCATCGCTCGACCCGTTTGGTGAGCAGAGCGGCATGGCCGAGGCGACTGATCGCCCAGACGATGGCGATGGCGGTGATGCCTGCAGAGAGCTTCAGGCTGATGCGCTCATCGAACGGTGCGATGCGTTCGGTGATCAGCTTGGAGAGCCAACCCAGGTAGAGCGATGCCCCCAGCCCCAGCAGCAGCGGTTGTTTGATGGCTGCGGCGATCAGGTTGCCGATGCGGTAGCCGCGTCGCGCCAGCAGTGACAGCAGCAGCCAGAGAATCAGCAGGCCGATGCTGCCGACGAGCACCCCGAGATCGGTCTGGAAAAAGTGAATGTCGCCGAACAGGTCTTTGCGCATGCTCTTGAGGTGGGGCGGGCCCGAGTGCGTTGATCCACTCTGATCCTCGCCAAGACATGTGCTCTTGGGCACATCGCGCTGTGGTCTGTGAGGCAATTAACCCCTTCATAACGGCTTGTTGTGGCTCTGTTAAATCCACCGGGCTGAGTCATTGATTAGCGATGGGACTGGCTTGTCTTTTCCTCGATGCCTGGTCTGAATAACGCGCCTGTGAGCATTGATCTCGGTGGAGCAGAGATCGTCGCCTGGGTTCCCGGTGCTGAGGTGGCAGCGGTGTGTGGTGGCGACGACACCATCCGGTTTGTGGCCTACGACGCAGCGTTCAAGAACCCCGAGGTGGTGCTGGAGGCTGCCTTTGATGGCAGCATCCAATCGGTAACGGCCCATGGCAGCTATGTCGCTGTGGCTGAATCGCTGAGCAAGACCGAGACGGGGCTGGTCCGCGTGTACCGCTACACCGCGGAGAACACCCTTGAGCCTGTGTTTTCTCAGGAGGTGGGATATCTCCCGGACTCCGTGGCTTGGAGTGCGGATGGTCAGACCATCGTGGTGGCCAATGAAGGGGAGCCGAATGACTATTACGGCACCCGCAAGGGCATTGACCCCCAGGGCTCGATTTCGATCCTTCGCGTGGATCCCGATCAGGGCGCATCCCTGATCAGTGCCGAGACCTTGGATTTTGCCGGGTTCTCCGCGGATGAGCTCGAGGCCGCCGGTGTGAGGTTGTCGGGTATGAACGCAGCCAACCCTTCACGTGATCTGGAGCCTGAATTCGTTCGGATCACGCCTGATAGCCAGCAGGCTGTGGTCACGCTGCAGGAAAACAACGCCATGGTTGTTGTCGACCTGGCGAGCGGAACCCTGGGGCAGCCGATCGGACTGGGCGCCAAGGATTGGTCAGGGTTATCCGTTGATACCTCGGATGACGACGGTGGTTTTTTCCCTGGTGAAAGGGATTTCCAGAGCCTGTATATGCCGGACGGGATGGATGTCTGGTCGGGGCAGGACGGGACGACCTATGTCGCGTTGGCTAATGAAGGTGATGGGCGCGTGCGTCCGGATGATGTCAATTTCGAAGCGGAATCCGATGGCGACTTCGTCTTGGTGGGAGCCGGTCGTGCCGCCAAGCTTGAGAACCGTGGTTTTGATGCAATCGCTCAACTTGAGGATCCCCTGACGGGTGATCAGATCGCGATTTTTGACGGTGGTGTTGTGGCCAAGGCCAAGGATCGCAAGCGTTTTGAAGCCGAGGCCGGTGATGAATTCTTTGTGACCAAGGCGTTCGGCGCTGTGGCTGACGATGACTTCTATTCCGATGAAATCCGAGCCGGGAAACTGGATTCACCAGCGGAGAATCTGATCGTCAGTGGTGAGACAGAGGGTCGCCTGAAGACCATTGCTGATCGGAACACCTCCGATTCGATCACCGGGTTCGGTGGGCGCTCCTTCACCATTCGGACGCTCGATGGGGCCATCGTCTGGGATTCCGGGGATCTCCTGGATCAAATCGCCGCGGAGTACGGCGTTTATGACGATGGCCGCAGTGATGACAAGAGCGTGGAGCCTGAGCACGTGGAGGTGGCCACCCTCGGTGAACGCTCCTTTGCTTTCGTCTCCCTGGAGCGGGGCACCAGCACCTTGATTCCGGTGTTTGAGGTCACCGATGTGACATCACCAGAGCACGTCTATACCTTCCATGCTCCTGAGTCGATCTCACCCGAGGCAACGGAATTCATCGCGACAGGCACCAACGATGGGGTTCTGCTGGTGTCAAGCGAAGTGTCCGGCACCCTGGATGCCTTCACCTTTGGCACCGATCTGCTCTGAGCCGGAGCGCGAGGACGACGCTGATGCCAGGCTCGGGGGAGTCTGGCGTCTGTGACGTTGCCGATTGAGAGCTGGTTGCCGGCGGCACAGGAGTGGCTGCATTCCCCCCTGGGGGTGGCCCTGTTTGTGCCGCTCTATGCCCTCTGGGTGACGTTGCTGTTGCCGGGGGTCTGGGCCTCCATGCTGGCTGGGGTGCTCTATGGCACCTGGCTCGGCAGTGGTTTGGTGTTCATCGGCGCCTGCCTCGGTGCTCTATCGGTTTTTCTGTTGGGTCGCTCCGTGCTGCGGGGGTGGGCCCGCGAGCGTCTGCTGCGGTTTCCCAAATTGCTGGCCGTCGAACGGGCCGTGAGCCGGGAAGGCCTCAGGCTGGTCCTGCTCACCCGGCTCTCCCCGGCGTTTCCGTTTTCCCTGCTCAACCTGGCCTATGGCCTCAGCGACGTGAGCCTTCGCGATTACATCCTGGGCTTGATCGGCATTTTTCCCGGCACCGTGCTGTTCTGCGGTCTGGGTGCTCTGGCGGGCGATGTGGCCCGGTTTGGTGAGGTGCTCTCGGGCGAGGCCGATGCGCTGACCTGGGTGCTGCGGGTGGTGGGGGTTCTCTCGACGGTGGCGGTGGTGTGGCTGGTCAGCCGCGCTGCGCGCAACGCCGTTCAGGACGTGGAATCGTCGCTCTGATCAGGATCGGGCAGGGACCAGTCGCGCAGGGCCGCGATGGCGATGAACCAGATCAGTCGGGCTTTGGCCAGCGTCCCCTGACGCTGCTGGAGGTCGGCAAGT
>JBGKDR010000377.1:0-1043 GCA_042954225.1 Parasynechococcus sp. | reverse complement strand
GGCCTGCCGCACCAGCTTCGGCCTCGCGGGAGAGGGAGAACTGGTCGGTCGCGCCATCCGCACCAAACCCCCCAGCGCGGAACTGCGTCCGGATCAGAAGGACAGCGACTCGCTGCCGGACTATGCACTGCTCGATGGGGTGCTGCGGCGGATGATTGAAGACCGTGCCAGCGCCTCGAGCCTGATCGCCGAAGGCGCGGATCCATCCATCGTGGACCGGATCGCGACACTGCTGAAACGGGCGGAATTCAAACGGCGACAGGCGGCGCCTCTGCTCAAGGTGAGTCCCCAGGCCTTCGGCAGCGGCTGGCGCTTGCCGATCGCCTCCAGCTGAGACGACTCAGCTCCCATGGCGCTGCTGGCCAACCGGGCCGGGCGTGGCCAGATTGGAACCATCCCCTGCGCAAGGACCATCTGCCATGGCTGCCTCCATGCTGAGCGCTCCAATGGCAACCGTTGGAATCCCAAGGGAAATCAAGGCCGATGAACGCCGGGTGGCGTTGACGCCTGATGCCGCTCGGGAGTTGATCAGCCGCGGGCTGGAGGTCCGCGTCGAAACCGGCGCAGGGGCAGGAGCCGGCATCAGCGATGAGGCCTTTGCCGCCGCGGGCGTCGCAATTGTCAGCCGGGACGAGGCCTGGGCCGCGCACCTGGTTGTAAAGGTGAAGGAGCCCCAACCCGAGGAATTCGACTTCCTGCGGGAGGACATGGTGCTGCTGACCTATCTGCATCTGGCGGCCTACCCGCAGGTGGGGGAGGCCCTGCTCAAGGCCGGCACCACAGCCATCGCCTATGAAACCGTTCAGCTCGACAACGGCAGCCTTCCACTGCTGGCGCCGATGAGTGAAATCGCCGGGCGACTGGCCGCCCAGGTGGGCGCCCATCTGCTGGAGCAACCCCATGGCGGTAGGGGCGTGCTGATGGGGGGATGCACCGGCGTCCAGCCGGCGCGGGTTGTGGTGCTCGGAGCCGGCACCGTTGGTTGGAATGCCGCGCGCATCGCGGCGGCGATGGATGCGGAAGTGCTGCTGCTCGACCGCTCA
>JBGKDR010000376.1:0-9417 GCA_042954225.1 Parasynechococcus sp. | reverse complement strand
ACGGAACCCCCTGCCTGGGGTGCGAAACGTCCTGTGGTCAGTCGAATTTCGCGTCCATCAAACGAAATTGACTGTGTTTGTCCTTGCACGTCGGTTTATGTCCCTTTGTCAAATCTATTTTTGCATTTCATCGCTTCCATTCACAACAAAAGGGGTGGACTCGCTGGCCCACCCCTTGCTGTGATTGGTCGTTCATCCAAAGGTCTGGCTTCTGGCTCAGAGAATGAGCCGCGGAATCACCAGCTGGACTTCACAACACCGGGGAGTTCGCCCTTGTGGGCACGCTCACGGAGTTGGTTGCGGCACAGGCCGAAGTCGCGGTACACGCCGCGGGGCTTGCCTGTCGCCCAGCAGCGGTTGCGCACACGGTTGGGAGCGCTGTTGCGGGGAAGAGCCTGAATTTTGCGGTGGATCTCCAAGCGATCCATCGGATCCTCAGCTGAATTGAACGCCTCCATCAGCGCAGCACGCTTGGCAGCAAAGCGCTCCACCATCTTCTTGCGCTTCACGTCGCGGGCGATCATCGACTTCTTGGCCATTCAGCTGCCGGAAACGGTTGGACGAATCTTTAATTTTACAGGTTGATAGACCCCCCGATGTCTTCAGCGGTTGATCAGATGCTGCACGGCTGAGAGCTGGCTGGTGTCACGCACAATCAGAACCAAGGTCAGGCCAACCAGAAGCAGAAAGCCCGACTGCGCAAAGGCCAGCTGCAGACGCTCGGGCACTGGGCGGCCACGGACGGCTTCGAGCGCCAGCAAAAGCATCTGACCACCATCGAGAAGAGGAAGTGGGAGGGCATTGAGAACGGCCAGATTCACGGAGATCAGAGCCATGAACAGGATCAGTCCAGACCCCCCTTGTTGGCTGAGCTGAGCTCCCATTTCGACAATCTTGACCGGCCCACTGACCTGGCCTGCAGTGGTTTGGAAATCCGTGACCAGCCCCGCGTAACCGCTGGCGGTCTGCTGGACGAGGCGAAGGAACTGGTTCGCAGGGTGGAGGAACAGGTCTCCTGGTCCCCTCGCTGGACGGGTGGCCCCGTTCAGATTGGTCTGAAGCTGAGCTCCAATCCGTCCCTGACCATTGATGTCTTCGGGGGTCAGGACAAGGCGATTCCTGTCTTCACCGCGTTGCAGGTCGATCTTGAGCGACTGTTCAGGAGCTGTCTTGACCATGCGGACAATGTCCTGGACACCGCTCTGACCTGCCTGAAGCGGCGCGTTGTTGACTGAGAGAATCAAGTCTCCAGAGACCAGACCGGCGCGATCTGCGGCCCCACCGGGCTGGATGCCCACAATCAGAACGCCTGGGTCCGGGTCTGCGGGCAGTCCCACAACGGCGGCCTGTCCAACCAGGATGACGAATGCCAGCAGAAGGTTGGCGAGAACCCCTGCGGCAATCACAAGGGCACGTTGGTGGATCGGTCGATTCTTCAGCAGGTCAGGGTCATCACTGGCAATGGACGACTCCTCGTCGTCATCAGGAAATGCCACGAATCCACCCAGAGGCAGCAGACGCAGTGCATAGGTCACACCACGTCTCTGACGTTTGATCAGCGCGGGCCCGAAGCCGATCGAGAAGCCACTGACTCGGATGCCTTGCAGTGTTGCGGCAAAAAAGTGGCCTGCCTCGTGTATCACGATCAGCAGGGCCAGAACTCCAAGGGCCGCAAACACATTCATGGGCATCCGATCAACGACGCCAGATCATTCTGGCTTGAGTTCCTCGATGCCGACGTAGGGCACCAGTGCCGCTGGCAGCCGAACGCTGCCATCGGCCTGCTGGCCGTTCTCGAGCACAGCCGCCATTGTGCGACCAACGGCCAGTCCGCTTCCGTTCAGGGTGTGGACGAGACGGCTGTTCTTGCCCTCTTTGGTGCGGATCGACGACCGACGGGCCTGGAAGTCGCCACAGACGCTGCAGCTGGAGATCTCGCGGTAGGCACCTGCCCCAGGAAGCCAAACTTCGAGGTCGAAGGTGCGTTGGGCCGAGAAGCCGAGGTCCCCTGTGCACAGATCCAGAACGCGGTAGGGCAGTTCCAGGGCCTGAAGCACGGCTTCCGCATCAGCCGTGATCTGTTGATGGGCTTCAGCGGAATGATCGGGATGGCAGAACCAGTACAGCTCAACCTTGTTGAACTGGTGGAGGCGGATCAATCCACGGGTATCCCGCCCGTAACTGCCGGCTTCCCGTCGGAAGCATGGGCTGTAAGCCGCATAGCGAAGCGGTAATTGATCGTTCGGGATGATTTCGTCCCGATGCAGAGAGGTCACCGGTACTTCGGCGGTGGGTGTCAGCCAGAGGTCGTCCTCGGCACAGCGGAAACTTTCATCGGCGAATTTCGGGAGCTGCCCCGATCCTGTGAGGCTCGCGGTGTTGACGAGCACCGGCGGAAGGACCTCCCGATATCCCTTGCTGGTGTGGAGATCCAGCATGAAGTTGATCAGCCCTCGTTCCAGGCGGGCTCCCTGACCGATCAAGGTGACGAAACGGCTCTGGGCAATCCGAACCGAGCGCTCGGTATCAAAAAGGTTGAGGCGATCAGCGATCTGCCAGTGCTCTTCGAGGTTGTCCTCCTGTCTCGGCTCTCCCCAACGGCGGATCTCGACGTTGGCAGTTTCGTCCTTCCCATCTGGACAGTCGTCCGAAGGAAGGTTGGGGAACATCAGCAGCTGGTCTCTGAGCTCAGCATTGAGCAGTTTTTCCTCCTCTTCGAGAACAGCAACCTTCTGCTTGATCTCATTGCCTTGCTGGCGAAGCTCAGCAACCTCGTCTCCTTTGGGGTCCGCACCGCCTTTGATCCGTTGGCCCACCTCCTTGCCGATGCGGTTGCCGTCGGCCTGCAGATTGCTGCGTTGTTCTTCGAGGCTGCGTTGCTGCTGCGCAATCAGCTGGAGGCGTGTCAGATCGACGGATTTTCCACGACGTTCCAGTTGCTGGGCAATGGCATCGGGGTTGTCACGCACAAGGCGCTGGTCGAGCACGGTTCCGCGGGCATCAGCGGCGGCAGCTTATGGCAGCTTGCTCAGACCACCTGGCCGAGCATCACCGCAGCCACGGCCGAAAAGACTGTGATCCCCAGGGCTGTCATTGGATTTTGGCCCTGTGCCACCGCGACAGTGGTGATGACTCCGGCACCGAGGCAGGCCACGGCCAGCTGTGCGACCAGGTCACTGGAACGATTCATCTGCACAACGGAGGCTGGGCGGACCGTAAACAGCTCAGATCGTTCCGTCCTTGGCCGTCCGCCGCTTCGTTACCTGCGTTCAGTCTTCGTTACTTGCCGCAATGGAAGCAGGGCGGGCTCGGCCGCTGCTGGCCCACTGCTTGAGGGCGTCCAGTTGTTCGCGGGCGGTGCGAGACAGGGGGATCAATTGGGCGGCCGCAAGGATCAGATCCATTTCGCGGAGTTCCCGGCTTTCTGCAAAGGCCAGGTGCATGGCTTCGATCACCACCTGCTCCAGCTCTGCCCCGGAGAACCCATCACTGCGGCTCACGACCGTGTCGAGGGGCAGCTGCAGACCTGGACGGCGGCTGTTCAGATGGAGTTCAAGGATGCAGCGCCGCTCAGTGGAGGTTGGTAAGTCCAGAAGAAAGATTTCATCGAATCGTCCTTTTCGGAGCAACTCACCGGGCAATTGATCCACACCGTTGGCGGTTGCCACGACAAACACCGGGGACTGTTTCTCCGCCATCCAGGTCAGGACGCTCGCCAGAACGCGCTGGCTGGTGCCGCCATCGCTGCGGCCATCACCGCCGAATCCCTTGTCGATTTCGTCGATCCACAGGATGCAAGGGGCCATGGCTTCGGCCCGTTGAATGGTTTCACGGGTTCGGGCCTCGCTGGCGCCCACCAGTCCGGCGAACAGGCGCCCCACATCCAGTCGCAACAGAGGCATCGACCAGCTGCGTGCGATCGCCTTGGCAGTCAGAGATTTACCTGTTCCCTGCGGACCAACCAGCAGCACACCCCTTGGAACCGGCAGTCCGAACCGACGTGCTTCTTCGGAGAACGCCCGGTGGCGCTGATCCAGCCATGTCTTCAGCGCCTCAAGGCCACCGATCGCTTCGGTTCCTGTGTCAGTGGCGCAGAACTCCAAGACTTCGCTTCGGGCGATGGTCTGCCGTTTCTCCTCGAGTACATCACGGAGGTCCTCGGCTCCGAGTTGGCCGCGTTTTGCAAGCGCGCGTGCGGCAACCTGACGGACGCGCATCGCACTCAGGCCGCTGCAGGCACTGGTGAGAGCATCCAGGACGTCAGGGGAAAGGCCACTGCCGCTGCTGCTGGCGATGCTGCTGATCAACGAACGGAGATCCGCCCCATCCGGCAATGGCAGATCGAGCAGGGTGAGCGCTTCATCGAGGTCATTCGGCGGCGTCCAGGCTCCGCTGCAGAGGACCAGGGTGTGGGGCGTGCTGCGGAGCGAGCCAGCAAGGTTTCGAAGCATCCGCGCGATTCCCGGGTCGTCGCAGAAGCGATGGAAATCTCTGACCAGCAACAGGCTGGGGGTGGAGGCATCGAGTTGTTCCAGCCATTGCAGAACGGCCATGGGTTGTCTGCTGCCCAATCCGTCCTGGTTGAGTGCACCGCTCAGACCGCTGATGAAGTTCCAGTCGCAGAGGCGCCGCTGCAAACGACGACTGGTTTGCTCGAGGAGTTCGAAGACCCTTTGCTCCTCAGTGCTGCGGACCCAGATCAGGGGGGTGCGGGCACGAATCAGCAGATCGAGCTGATCACTCCACTCAGCGCTGGTCATGACTCGTTCAGCCGACGCAGTGCGGCCCAGCGTGGGTCGAGGGTCTGCTCCTCCGCGGCGTCCGAGATCTCTCTGAGGGGCACACCGGGACCCGGACAGTGCTCCCCGCAGTGATTGACCACAGGACGTTGCAGGTTGAGTTGCTCAAACGCCCATTGCTCAGGATTAAATGAGCCCCTTGGATCCAGGGATTCGACGAGGCCATCGATGGCCTCAATGTCTTCTGACTCCTGAAGTTCCTCGTCGGTGGGTGGAGTGGTGCCCAGCCAGATCAATTCGCTGGGTCTGCAGCTGAGTTCCAGGTTGAACTGTCCCAGACAGCGGTCGCAGGTCAGGGTGACGATTGTGGCGAGATCACCCTCCACGGCAAGAACATTGCCGCGATGTTCAGCGCTAATGGTCCCCCTGACGGGTGTGAGGCTCTCGAGTTCATCGAGATGCCCCTCAACTGACCAGCACTTGGTGGTGCCCAGGGCCCGAAGATCCTGCAAGGGGATCGGCTCAAGGCCCTCAATCATTTGCCGCCTTTGGGCTCGAACGGCAGTCGGCTCTCGGAACTGGAACCAACAGCTGTGGCCGTGGCTGCCACTGTTTGCTGGCTCAACTGTTGATCGAGAATCTGCTGGAGGTTCTCGGGCAACGGTTCACGGGTGAGGATGAACGTCTGGAGGGCCTGGAAGATATTGGCGATCACCATGTAAAGGAGAACGCCCGCCGGGAGGGGGAAGAACAAAAACATCCCGGTGATCATGACGGGAGTGATTTTGTTCGCCGTGGCCTGCTGAGGATTCGCAGGCATGCCCATTCCGGACAGAAGCTGCGAGAGGAACAGGGTCAGGCCGAATCCACCGACAAGGATGGCGATGTCCCAATTAATCGCTCCGTCGGCATAGAAGCCCACCTGGCCGAGGGCTTTGATGAAGAGGAAGCCACTGCGGGCGGCCAGACCTGGAATTTTGGCTTCCACAGTGGCATCACCGGTACTCAGTGCCGTGATGGTGCCGTCGTCGGTCACCTTGACCACACCCTCACCCTTGGTGATCGACCAGGATGGGATGAAACGGCTGGAGTCCTCAAGACTTCCCAGGACTTCCGAGAAGGCACGTCCGTCCTTGGTGTGGAGGTTGACGTCCACACTGTCACCAACGCCGAGCTTGGTCCCCCGTGGCAGGCTCGCGATCACCGGAACATGGTCAGTCTCACCAATGAAAATGGAGTGGCTGGCACTGTTAAACGGTTTCGGTTCAACAGCAGCGATCTGATCCGATGGCAGAACCTTGAGATTCAAGGTGTAAGGAACATCTGCAAACGGTGACCCCCGCAGCGTGGCGAACAGCGCGAACAGGATCGGCATCTGAACAAGCAGAGGCAGACAGCCCGCCAAGGGACTGCCGAACTCCTTCATGACCTTGCCCAGCTCCTCCTGCTGTTTCTGGATGTTGTTCGCGTAACGGGCTTTGATGTCCGCCTGGCGTTTCTGCATCACCGGCTGTGCAATCCGCATGCGGCGAGCACTGCGGATGGAGCCGGCACTGAGGGGGTACAGGGCGACACGGATGACGATCGTGAGAGCCACGATGGCCAGCCCGTAGCTGGGAACCAACCCGTAGAAGAAATCCAGGATTGGGATCAGCAGGTTGTCGGAGATGTATCCGATCACGTTGTTTGTCCCGTTGTTGGGGTCGTTGTGGGGCCAGTGTGCAACAGCGCACGCTTAGGCGGCGAAGCCTTCGACCGGCTTCTCGGCAGGTGACGCAGCTCGTGCGGCGATCCGCTCCAGGATGAACGCCTCAATGTCACGGAAATTGGGCATGGAGCGCATCTCAAGGCGAGCACCATCGTTGAGGACCAACACCATGTCTCCCCAAGCTCCGAATCCTCTTGGCACCGTTCGCACTTCCTTGATCTGGCTGTAGACGACCTGGGTCTTCTCCTTGCCCATCCATCCGCCACTCACAGAGACGCGCCGGGTTGTGATGCGGAACCGCAGCCAGAGGGCACGAACCACTGCCCCAATGGTGAAGGGCAGTCCAATCAGTGTGAAACCCAGAAGAATGTTGAAGACGAGATCACCCCGAGCGGGTCCACCCTCGTAGTGAACGTCTTCCGGAATGCTGCTGGTCATGGATGCAGGCCGGCGGATGTGAGAAGACTGTCGCATTCTTTGAGCAACTGCGCGGGGTCAACAGCCGAAGCGTCCGGCCGCAGGCTGATCAACAGCCAACGGCCCGCGTGCTGATCCAATGTCTCGAGTCGGAGGCGGAGATGGGAATGAAACAGTCTCCTCAGCCGGTTGCGAACCACCGCACGTTTGCTGACTTTGCTGCTGATGACGATGGCGCATCGGCAACGTTCACCGGGCATCAAGCGAAGCTCCGGACGCAGAAGTGTTGGGTCCCCTTGCATGCTTCTGAGCACCATCCAACGACCGTGGTGGCGTTGGGCGGAGCGATGGAGCCTGCTGAAACAGCGTTGCCCCCTCAGGCGCATGGATGCGGGCAGTGCCATCAAACCGTTCTCGTCGCGTAGGGCCTGATCAACCACAACAAAACCCCGAGGATTCGCGCCAGTGAAGGCGCGACAACTCAGGGCTTGCTTTACGCGGGTGAATGCAGCCTGTGAATCAGGCCGCCAACCGTGAGCGACCGCGCTTGCGGCGTGTGCGGATCACTCGACGACCGGTATGGGACCGCATGCGAACTCGGAAACCGGAGACGCGTTTGCGCTTACGCGTGGTGCCACCGAGGGTACGTTTGGTCATGGCGTCTTGGCGTCCATCCAGTCAGAGCTGACTAATTTATCAGTCAGTCCACATCAATCAGCCAGCTGCCGACGTAGCCCGACATCGGCACATCTCCTGGGGCCTGAGTCAGGGCATTGAGCTGGTACATGCGCCCACCACGGGGGTTGAACAATTTGATGCGGAGTGCGTAGTCCCCATCGACGGGAATGGGCTGATCAGGAAACACCTCGATGGCGGTCTGCGACTCGTTCACCTCAATCGTGGCCGGGACCTCTTCGAGGCATTTGGACCGACTCATCATGCTGCCGCTGGTGATCCGGCACAGGGACATCCGCTTGGGCTTCAGCTTCGAGTCGAAGTAGTCGGGCACCGTGACGGTCAGCTTCAGAACCGCGGTCTTGCGGTCCTTGGCACGAAGCTGGAGATACCACTCAGCTCGGTCGTTCTCCAGGGTGGACGACTGGTAGTAATAAAGCTTGCGATAATTCCGATCGGTGTCCCAGCGGAATTCCATCAGGCTGGGGGTGCCCTGGGCCTTGGAAGCCGCTCCCGGGGCGAGCAGATCCGCTGGAACCAGCAAGGACAACCCAGTCATTGCTGCGGCACCGAGCCATCGGCGCAGGCTTGGGCTCTCGATTGACATGGGCTCCACCGTGATGCGTCCCAGGGATTCTCCTGAGTCCCACGTCGATGCGAGAACCATCTGGGCCGGCGCCTGATCTGTCAGTTGTGACCAGATCGGTCTGGCCGCAGTTGACTGGCGCCTTCCAGGTAGGGGTGGCTGGCCTCCTGATCGGACGGCAGCCAGGCATGGGCGAGAACGCGGATGCATCGTTCGAGATCTCCGCGAACGGCCATCTGCTGACAATCGAGCAGGGCTACGCCATCCCAGCCGCTGCGCCGACGTGCGATGGCTGCTGGGAAGCATGCATCCAAGTCGCTGGTCACGGAAAAGGTCAGTGACACGATTTGATCGGGCGTCAGCCCATTGCGCTCGACAAGGGCGTCGATCAAAACCCTGACGGACTCTTCAATCGCCTGGATGGAGTTCTCGACGCAAGTGGTGGCACCACGCAAGCCGACCAGACGCAGTGAACGGTCATTCATGGCCGGTACAACCAGAGAACCTGACCATTGCCCATCAGCTCGAGGCTGATGCGTTTCTGCAAGTGCTGGAGCAACTCTGATCCGGGAAGAAGGCCTGTCAGTTTGCGACGTTCCTTGCCGAGGGTGACCGGTTTGCAGGCCTCCTCGTCGAGGTCAGCAATGCGTGCGGCCAGCCGTCTGGCGTGCTCCTCATCGCCGAGTTCGTCGACCAGACCGAGGTCACGGGCCTGTTCACCACTGAAAACCCGTCCGTCGGCAAAGGTTTTGACCTGCTCTGTTGTCAAATTGCGGCCCGAGGCCACCACCCCGACGAACTGGCCGTAGCTGCTGTCAATCAGCTGCTGCAGCAGCTCGCGTTCTGCATCGCTCAGGGGCCGATCCGGAGAAAGAATGTCTTTGAAAGGACCGCTTTTAACGGTGTCGAAACGAATCCCGATGCGTTCAAAGACGCGGGATAGATCGTTGCCCCGGAGGATCACGCCGATCGAGCCGGTGATCGTGCCGGGATTGGCCACAATCTTTTCGGCCGCGACTCCGATGTAAACCCCGCCAGAGGCGGAGATGTTGCCGAAGCTGGCAACGACCCTGCAGCCTTTCTCCCGCAACCGCAGCAGGGCAGCGTGGATTTCCTGGCTGTCCCCAACGGTGCCTCCTGGGCTGTCGATGCGCAGCAGGAGGGCTGGAAATTCCCGACGCTCAACTTCACGCAGGGCTTTGAGCACCCGTTTGCGCGTGCCGCCTGCAATCGGTCCCTCCAGCACGATCCGCGCCATGCGTCGTCGTGATTTTCGGCGCCAAGGCCAGACC
>JBGKDR010000375.1:0-1234 GCA_042954225.1 Parasynechococcus sp. | reverse complement strand
TGGCTCGAATGCCCTTACTGCCTGACACCACGCCATTGAGGATCTTGTCTTGGAGATGATGATCGAAGACCTGATGGAGAAGCTGGTCGAGGACGGTGGAAGTGATCTGCATATCGCCACCGGCCAACCGCCCTATGGACGCTTCAGCGGCCAGCTTCGGCCCATGGCTGAGGAACCCCTCAGTGAAGAACAGTGCAACAAACTGATCTTCTCGATGCTCAACAATTCCCAGCGCAAGACACTCGAGCAGACCTGGGAGCTGGATTGTGCCTACGGGCTCAAAGGAGTGGCACGATTCCGGGTGAATGTGTATCGGCAGAAAGGAAGTTATGCGGCCTGTTTACGCGCACTGGGAAGTTCAATCCCGAACATTGAACTCTTGAACATGCCGCCGGTTGTTGTGGAAACCAGCAAACGGCCAAGGGGCTTGATTCTCGTGACAGGACCAACTGGGTCCGGAAAAACAACCACACTTGCGGCGTTACTGGACCACATCAATCACACCCGCAGTGAACACATCCTCACGATCGAAGACCCGATCGAATTTGTGTACAAAAGCGACCAAAGCTTGGTTCACCAAAGACAACTCAATGAAGACACCCGTAGCTTCGCAAATGCTCTTCGTGCTGCTCTAAGGGAAGATCCAGATGTGATCCTGGTGGGTGAGATGCGCGACCTCGAAACCATCCAGCTCGCCATCAGTGCCGCTGAAACCGGTCACCTGGTCTTCGGAACACTCCACACCAGTTCGGCAGCACAAACCGTGGATCGCATGGTGGATGTGTTCCCACCCGGACAACAAACACAGATCCGTGTTCAGCTCTCCGGCAGTCTCGTGGCTGTGTTCTCACAAACGCTCTGCAAACGCGATAACCCGCAACCGGGGCAGTTCGGCCGCGTGATGGCGCAGGAAATCATGATCAACAACCCAGCCGTGGCCAACCTCATCCGTGAGGGCAAGACGGCTCAGCTCTACTCACAGATTCAGACGGGCGGGGACCAGGGAATGCAGACCCTGGAAAAGGCTCTGGCCGATCTTGTTGCGGAAGGCGCGATCACGAAGGGCGAAGCCATGGCCAAAGCCAGCAAACCGGCTGAGCTCGAGCGTCTGATCGGCGATGCCTGATCACGACAACTGAGCGATGGCCTCCTTCGTTGCCACCTACGACGGTCCGACCGGTCAGTCCCGTTCACTGACGATCAAGGCTGCTGATCTTCAGGAAGCACGCAAGCT
>JBGKDR010000374.1:0-1038 GCA_042954225.1 Parasynechococcus sp. | reverse complement strand
CCCCTCAGGGCGGTATTCGGTCAACTCGAGCAGGACCTGAGCTGAAAACCTCAGACCGAGCAACTGCTGACTGCCAACCTGACGCAACTGCACGGTGTTGCCCGAACGCGTCACCAACTCACTGGAGCTGAGGTTGGGAATGAAGGAACTGAGGTTCTCGTAATCCGTAAGCACATCCCAGAACAGCTGCTCAGGAATGGGAGAACGCAACTGAACGGCTAGGCGACGCACGCCCATCGGCATGCGCTCCATCGTCTGTTCAATGGCGCTTGAGGCAAATCGACCATCGCCATCGACTGACGAGGCTGTCTCTGAACCGTCCGGACGCAAGCGCAACAGTGATTTAGGACTGATCAAGACGGAATCGGAATCGTTGAGCTTCGTCGTCGACCGAAGCAGACGGATCTTAAGAAAGAGGATCCAGAGCTTAATAATTTCCTTAGGCTCTGTCCTCGATGTGCGCACAAAAACCTGTTGTGCGCTGAACCCCGCTTATAGTCGCGCCACGAAAAGTGGGTTTCTTCAATGCGGGTGTCCATTGCCGGGGCAGGCCAATCCGATTCAACGCTGTTCACGGTGATCGCCAGCGGTCGTCAGGTCGGATCCCGCCCTTCCGTGATTGAGACCTATCGGGTGGGTTTCAACCAGCTCTCCGCTCTGTTCAAGCGTCTTGGTGCAACTGGAGCCAACATTCTTGCCGTCACTCCCGCTGGTGAAGGCGCACCGACCCCTCCCAGCACCCCAGCTGCCAAGCCCGTTGCCAGTGCTCCGGCCTCGAAACCTGCGGCAACACCTGCAAAGAAGAAGCCCCACGCGAACGTTCCGGTCAACACCTACAAGCCGAAGACGCCCTTCATCGGCACGGTGACCGAGAACTATTCCCTGCTCAAGGACGGCGCCATCGGTCGGGTGCAGCACATCACCTTCGATCTCTCCGGTGGCGACCCGCAGCTTGAGTACGTGGAAGGCCAGAGCATCGGCATCATTCCCGATGGCGAAGATGCCAAGGGCAAACCCCACAAGCTGCGTCTGTACTCG
>JBGKDR010000373.1:0-1864 GCA_042954225.1 Parasynechococcus sp. | reverse complement strand
GCCTTGCTGACGGAACCGAACTTGCGATCGGCCGGGTTGTTGTCGTTGCGGACGTTGTAGGCGTTGCGGTTGCCGTTGTCGTCGTAGTCCTTGACCGTGCGGATGTTGCCGTTGTCCTCGCTCTGGAAGACCTGCGGCACCTGCTGACTCAGGAACACCGAACCGCGGAACGAGGTGCGGTGGGAATCGCCGTAGATCCAGGGATCGGTGAAATTGAGATTGGCCAGACCGCCGTACTGGCCGTAGGTGACGTTCAGGCCGGCATTCCAGGCCCGGCCAAACAGGTTGGTGTCCTGCACCTGAACCTGACCGAACACACCCTGGCTCTGGCTGTATCCGAGGCCGCCGGACAGCTGACCGGTCGATTGCTCGATGATGCCGAGCACGATCGCGACCTCACCCGGTGCGTCGGGGTTGGGACGCAGAGTGACCTTGACGTCACTGAAGAGCTGGGTGGCGTAGAGGCGACGGATGTCCGCTTCGAGGGTGTTGCGGTTGAAGGGGTCGCCGGGCTTGATCGAAATCTCCCGGGTGACCACCCAGGGCTTGGTCTTGCCGCGGATCGGCTCGTCGTTCTCATCGGTGGCCTCGCCTTCCTTGTTGAGGTAAGTCACCTCCACGGCGGAAACGGTGCCCTGGGTGAGCTTCAGCGTCACCTCACCATCGGGGCTGACACGCTCAGGACCATTGATGCGGGCGAGGGAATAGCCCTGGTCGGCAAACCAGGTCTGCAGCGCCTTCATCCGCTGCTGCAGGTTCCTGAGGTTGAGGGTGCGTCCGTAATCAGAGGCGAAGGTCTCCTCGATCACCGACTCGGGCAGATCCTCCGAAACCGGATCGAAGGTCACCTTGGTGAGCTTGGGGAACGGCTCGACCTGAACCACCAACTGCACCCCCAGCGCACCATCCACCGGTGTGATGCGGGCATCGGAGAACCATCCAGTGGCCTGGATGGCATTGAGATCGCGCTGCAGTTCATCGCGGGTGACCCGGTTGCCCGGACGCACGGACATCGCCTCATACGCCGCGATCTGAAGGCGCTCCTCCTCCGGGTGCCCGCTCAGACCCTCAATCAGCACCTCGGAGATCAGCACCCGGGGTTGCTCGTCGGGTATCACCGTCTCCACCACTGGATCCTCGGCATCGCCGACCGTGGGGGCGTCCTGGGCCAGCACCGGGCCGGCCAGAAGAGGGACTCCCAGCATCAGGCCGAGGACACCCGACCGAACATTGACCGTGGAGCGGCGTGAGAGACGGCGGGTCATCGGGTGGCTTTTGGGCTGATGCCCCAAAAAACGTGCGCTGACCCTACAGGCAGTTCCGGGGATCAGGACAGACACCTTGGACCCGTTTGAGGACCTCCCCGTAGGCCTCCATCACTCCGCCGAGATCCTTACGGAAACGATCCTTGTCGAGAATGCGATCGCTCTGGTCTGTCTTTTGACGATCCCAGAGGCGGCAGGTATCAGGGCTGATTTCATCGGCCAGCAGGAGTTCTCCTGCTGCATTGAGCCCCAGCTCGAGCTTGAAATCGACCAGCGTCAGATCGATCTGGGCAAACAAAGGCGTCAGCACGGTGTTGATCCGACGGGCCAAATCCTCAATCGCCAAGAGGCGCTGCTGGTCGGCCAGCCCGAGCAGACGGATCCGTGCATCGGTCAGCAAAGGATCACCGAAGGCATCGTCCTTGTAATAAAGATCCAGCAATGCCGGGTCGATCGCAGTCCCTTCCGCGATCGGTGCCTGGCGGCACAGGGAGCCGGTGGCGATGTTGCGCAGCACCACCTCAAGGGGAACGATCTCGACCCTCTGCACCACCATCCAGGTCTCGGACGCGAGGCCGAGGTAATGGGTCGGAATGCCG
>JBGKDR010000372.1:0-2671 GCA_042954225.1 Parasynechococcus sp. | reverse complement strand
CCGGCGGCCTCAACGATCGCCTCGCCGGGTTGAAGGTGCAGGTGATACGTATTCGACAGCACCATCTGGGCGCCCGTCCGTCTCAGTTGCTCCGTGCTGATTCCCTTGACGGTGGCCAGGGTCCCCACCGGCATGAAGCGGGGGGTCTCAACCGGCCCATGCGGCGTCTGAAAACAGCCGCAGCGGGCTGCTGTGCGCTCGCAGCGCGCCTGGATCTCGAAGCCGAACACGACGCTGAGGTCTTTTGCTGAACCTACGCTTCGGCGATCTTCAGAGCGTCTTGAATCGCCTTGCCCGCCGTGAGCAGGGCGTTGGTTTCGTCCGGCTCCAGGGGCAGTGGGCAGACCTGACTCCAGCCGTTCACCCCCAGCAGAACGGGGACACCAAGCACGCCGTGCCAGTCGAGCCATTCCCCGGCCAGTTGCACCTGGGCTGCAAACACCTGGGGCTTGGCTTCCGCCAGGCAGGCCACAAGATCGGTGACGGCGTGGGCTGTCATCACCTCTGTGGTGTGGCCGTCGCTGGTGAAGTGGGTCAGGAAGGGCCGCAAACCGGTGCGAAGGTCCGGAGGGCAGGCTTCGATCAGGGCATTGGCCTGATCCCACTGCTGCTGCTGCAGATGCTCGAGCAGCGCCGCCCGTTGCTCTCGTAACCGCTCCGGGAACGACTGCAGCTCCGCCTGCTCTCGCAGCTGCTCCTGAAGGGTCATCACCGCGTCGCCAGTCACGCCCCAGGCACGGATCTGACTCCTGCACGGCACCAGGTGATCGCCGTGTTGTCCCAGGGTCCAGGCCTGGATGTGGGTTCGGCGGAGTCGCAGGGACCGTGCCAGTTCAGCGCGAAAACGCAGGGTGTCCGACCACGCACCGGCACCGATCACCCGATGGCGTCCCACCGCATCCGCAAAGATCTGAACACCCATTTCCACGGGATTGGACTGCACGATCACCACCGGGGCGGAACCGGATGGACCGCAGATTGCTTCTGCGTATTGCTCGAACACCAGACGGTTCTGGGCACCGAGCTGCGCGCGGTCTGCCGTCTGAGAGGGGTCGGTGCTGAGGGTTCTGCCCGCGAGCATCACCACAACGTCGGCAGAGATCTTGTCTGCATCGAGCACCACATCGATCCTCGGCGCGTCGTCACAGAAGGCGTCGTTGAGATCCGTGCGCAAGGCCCAGAGGCTGGTTTCGCTGGAACCGCCGCGATGACCCACCAGCTGCAGGCAGCCGTCGGTCGGAATCAGGCGGCGATTCAACAGTTGAACCACCAGCTGACGTCCGCAGTGGCCGGAGGCTCCAATGACGGCGATGCGCAAGGGTGTTTGCTCGGACTGCAGTCATGATCCGTCTACGCCCGATCGGTGCTGTTTTGACGGATGCAGGACAACGATCCGAGCGATTCCAGGCACCCTGGCTGCAGGATTTAGCTGGCGCCTGGATCTTCTACACCGTGCTTCCGGCCTGGCCAGGAGTCACGCCCCGTTTTGAGCGGGTGGCCCGGTTTGCGCCACTGATCGGTCTGGTGATCGGTGGGCTGCAGTGGCTCTGCTGGCTGTTGTTGCAGCAGCAGGGCTGGGCTGCCTGGTCCTGCGCTGCGGTTGTGATGACGCTCGGGATCTGGTTGAGCGGCGGATTGCATCACGACGGCCTCATGGACACTGCCGATGGACTGGCGGCCGGCACCGAGCGTCGTCTCCAGGCGATGGATGACAGTCGCGTTGGTGCCAGTGGAGTTCTGGCCCTGGCCATGGTGATGCTGATCGAGCTGGCCGCCATGGCTGAGCTGGTGCCGCGCGTGCCAATGGCGTTGCTGCTGATGCCGTTCTGGGCTCGGGTGTCACCGCTCTGGGCCATGGCCCGCTTCCCCTACCTGCGTGATCAGGGCACGGCGGGCTTTCATCGCCGCCACAGCCGGCCGGTCTGGGATGCCGTGCCGATGCTCCTTTGTCTCCCGCTGCTCGCTCTTGTCGGCTGGGCCTGGGTGCCCGTTGGTCTGGTGGCGGCATGGTTGCCCGCCGAGTGGCTGGGGCGGCGCCTCGGTGGCCACACCGGCGACAGCTATGGCGCCTGTGTGGTGGTCGCCCAGGCGCTGTTCGTGCTCGTGATGGCGGTGTGCGTCAGCCTTGCCTGAACACAAAGGCATTCCCGCTGGTCGGAAGATCCGGGTGGATGCTCTTCGGTTGCACACTGAGTTCCAACCTGCCCCCTGTCTGTTCTGCCAGTTCGCGGGCGAGGGCCAGACCCAAGCCCGTGCCCGGTCTGTCTTGGCCTGCCTCTCCACGCACGCCTTTGTTGAAAATCCGCTCGCGCTCCTGCGGGGGGATCGGTGGTCCGCCGTCCCAGATGCAGAAGCCGTCTTCCAGCAAAGCCATGCCGATGGGGCTGCCGGGTGGGCTGTAACGGAACGCGTTCTCCAGCAGGTTCGCCACGATTTCATTCAAAGCCCCATCTCCTGCTGAGGCTTGCGTCCAGTCGGGCCAGAGCTCAGGACCGCTCCAGGCTCTGCTCTGCAGTCGGGCGGTGGCCGATGCCCGCTCACTGAGGCCCTGCAGCAAGTTCTGGATCGTGGTGTCGATGGGGTCCAGTCCCGGGGGGAGCAGCAACGGTGTCTGTTGCCCTTCCATCGCCGGCAGTTCTGAGCCGGCCAGGCCATCCAAGGCCGTGAGGTA
>JBGKDR010000371.1:0-3466 GCA_042954225.1 Parasynechococcus sp. | reverse complement strand
TGCTCCTGGGCAGATCGAGGTGTTGCTGTGATCACGCAGACGAAACGGTGGGGCGCCTGGGCTGAACAACGTGTGACGGATCTGCTGCAAGGACGGGGTTGGTGTCAGCTGGAGCGGAACTGGGTTTGCCGATGGGGAGAGTTAGACCTGGTGATGACCAAGGGCGACCGTCTGTTGGTGGTGGAAGTCAAAGGCAGACGGTCAACGCGTTGGGCGCTGGCTGCGGTGGATCGCGGCAAACGTCGTCGGCTGGCCAGGGCCATTGACTGCTGGCGTGCCCGGCATCCCGACCATGCAGGAACCCTGCTGGAGGTGGTCGTCGCCGTGGTCCCCCTTCCCCCGGCATCGGGGGCTGTGCGCTGGACTCCTTTGGAGGAGTTGTCCTAGGGCCGTTCCGGGCTGTCCTTGTCGGTGTCTGCGGGCTTGGGCTCCTCGCTGATCAGCGGCTCTGGCGGCGTTGTGGTCGCTGGATCCTCACTGGGCGGCGCTGACAGGATCGGTATGGCACTCAGACGCGTGGTGGCCTGTTTGGCCTGATGGCAGGCGACTGGCGACGATGGGCGATGGATGCAAATGAACCCCTGGCGACCGAAGGAGCGCCAGCCTTCGCCGCGATCGGCGGCGATTGCGGAATTCAGTGGCAGAACAAGCAGAAGCAGAGCCGTTGTGAGAGGGGTGCGGACTGTCATCGCTCGAAGACGGCATGGGGCTGGGCCAGTGGCCCTTCTGCATCGAACCGGCGCAGCCAGGCTTCAAGGCTCAACGCGGGATGAGAGTTCTTTTGGAATCGCCTGAGCGTCTCCGCTGATGCACAGTGTCCGAATGGGGTTCTCCGGACATCAGGCAAGAAAACGCTTCGGTCAGCACTGGTTGCGGGACGCCTCGGTGCTGGCCGCCATCGTCGAGGCAGCCGACCTCCGGGCGGAGGACCGGGTGCTGGAGGTTGGCCCCGGGCGTGGTGCCTTGACGGAACGATTGCTGGCCAGTGCTGCGGAGGCGGTCCAGGCCATCGAGCTCGATCGCGATCTTGTGGACGGGCTGACCGCTCGCTTTTCAGCTGACCCACGTTTTCATCTGCGCCAGGGGGATGTGCTCGAGACCTCTTTGGCGCTCCCGGATGGTCGCCTGGCCACGAAAGTCGTGGCCAACATTCCGTACAACATCACCGGCCCATTGCTCGAACGGCTGATTGGACGCCTCGATGGTCCCGTGGATCCGCCTTATCAGCGGCTGGTGCTGCTGGTGCAGAAGGAAGTGGCGGAACGGATCCGCGCTCGGCCCGGCCACAGCAGCTTCAGCGCCCTGAGTGTGCGGATGCAACTGCTTGCTGATTGCCGCAGCATCTGCCCGGTTCCCCCCCGTTGCTTCCAGCCACCGCCGAAGGTCCAATCGGAGGTCATCGCTCTGGATCCGCTTCCGGCAGAAAGGCGTCTTCCCTCGTCGCGCGCCCGCCAGGTGGAGTCGCTCCTGAAGCAGGCCTTTGGCAGTCGCCGCAAGATGTTGCGTAACACCTTGGGCTCAGTGGCCGAGGCCGATCGTCTGCAGGCCGTGACCGCCGAGGCTGGAATCAGCCTTCAACAGCGACCCCAGGACATTGCCCCAGCGGCCTGGGTCGCTCTGGCGGCAGGTTTGAATCAGGGCGACTAAGCGCTGGGCCTGATGGGCACGATCACGGTGGCGGCACCGGCCAAGGTGAATCTTCATCTGGAAGTTCTGGGCCTGCGTCCCGACGGTTTTCATGAGCTGGCGATGGTCATGCAGAGCATTGACCTGGCGGACCGCTTGACCTTTCGCAATCGGGCTGATGCCCAGATCGAGCTCAGCTGTGATGACCCTTCCCTCAGCCTCGGGGACGACAACCTGATCGTTCGAGCGGCCCGTCTGTTGCGCGATCGATCCGGCTTCAGCGAGCTTGGCGCCAGCATTGGTCTCTGCAAACGAATCCCGATCGGGGCCGGCCTGGCCGGTGGTTCCAGTGACGGTGCAGCCACCTTGGTGGGGCTGAATGACCTGTGGGGCCTTGGCCACACCCAGGCGCAACTTGAGCGTTTTGCAGCGGATCTGGGGTCGGACATGCCGTTCTGCGTCTCAGGGGGGCGACAGCTCTGTTTTGGGCGTGGAGAGCAGCTCGAGCCATGTCCCGAGACGCCCACGCCCCTGGCTGTTCTCTTGGTCAAGGATCCGACCGTCAGCGTGTCAACGCCGTGGGCCTATCAACGCTGTCGCGAGCTCCATGGCGGTCGCTATCTGCGGGGAGAGGCGGCATTTGAACAACGCCGTGAGCAGCTGCGGCAGGCCAGCTGGCTCCAACGCCTGTCTCCAGAGTGCCTCCCGCCTCTGCGCAATGACCTTCAGCGGGTTGTCGAACCGGAGACCGCGGCGGTGCAGACGGCACTGAGCCTGCTGCGCACCGTTCCAGAATCACTTGCCGTGGCCATGAGCGGGTCGGGACCAAGCTGCTTTGCCCTGATGCCGAGCATGGAGGCCTGCCAACGCGGCCGGGATCGTTTGCAGGAGGCTTTCACGGCTGCGGGGCTGCAGGCCTGGTGCTGTGGCTTGTCGACAGCGGGTGTCACCGTCGAGCGGGGGCGAGACTGAGCCAATGACCGATCCGATTGAAACCCCTGCCGAGGCGACGGAGTCTCAACCGCGCAAAGGCCCCCTGAGCTTTCTGTCCGGTGCACTCACGGCAGGGTTTCTGGCCTGGCTCGCCCTGGGCCTCAGCCGCCGCATGGTGGTGTACTTCGCCATGCACCCTCCGCACTACAGCTCACCAATTGCGCAGAACATCGCTGTCACCCTCAAGACCCTGTTGGTTGGCCTGTCGTTCCTGGCGACCTTCAGCACCGGATTCGTGGCTTTGGGTCTGACCCTCGTGTTTCTTCGCAGTCTTTTCACAGGGCAGGACAGCAACCCTGCCTAGCGTCAGCGCAACGGATCCGTCGGCGGTGACTCCTCACGATCTCGGGCAGCTGGTGCTTCTGCTCTCGCCAGCCATGCTTCTGTCTGTGCTTCTGCTGTTCACCTTCGCCGCCGGGGGCTGACCCTGCGCCGACTGAGATAGCTTGGCCTCACCACCCGGATTGGCCGGGATCACTGTGACGCCGTGGCAGGAACACTTCTCTTCAACGCCCTTCGGGAAGCCATCGACGAGGAGATGGGGAGAGACCCTCACGTCTGTGTGATGGGAGAAGACGTCGGTCACTACGGCGGCAGTTACAAGGTCACCAAGGACCTGGCAGAGAAATACGGCGATCTGCGGGTGCTTGACACGCCGATTGCCGAGAACGGTTTCACCGGAATGGCGGTGGGTGCGGCGATGACCGGTCTGAGGCCGATTGTCGAAGGCATGAACATGGGCTTCCTGCTGCTGGCCTTCAACCAGATCTCCAACAACATGGGGATGCTGCGCTACACCAGCGGTGGCAACTTCACCATTCCAACGGTGGTTCGCGGTCCCGGCGGT
>JBGKDR010000370.1:0-1926 GCA_042954225.1 Parasynechococcus sp. | reverse complement strand
CGAAGCTGCAGATCGGTTTCATCGACCTGTTCCCATCCGAGTTCGGCGAAACGCTCGATTTCGCTGCCAACCAGCAGGCCATCCTTCTCGGCTTTGTTCTGTTCGATCTTGTTGAGCTTTTTACCGTCCAGATAAGGCCTGGAAGGTGCGCTAATGGTCATGATCTTTGATCAGATAAAAGAAGCCGATCACTCAAATCAGGAGGGGTGATCAGTTGAGGTGGCCTGAAGTCAGGCAGCGCTTCAGAACGAAAAGGTGCGCCGAGAATTGGTTTTTACGCGTCAGCGGGTGCCGCTGTCGGTAACAAAACGAACACTTATTGGCCGGTTGAGCTTGAGGGCGAAAGCGGCCTTGTTTTGTTGCGATGGCTACATCGCGGGGATCACGCTGAGCCGTAAAAGGCAGCCTGACGAGGGTCAGTATTGGCGTCCAACTTCGCCAACCATGCGCACTGCTCCAGCGCGAATCATTTGCCAGACGCGTTTCATGGCGGCGAAATCCCTGTCGAGCTCGCTCTGGAATCGCGGCTCGTCACGGCGGTAGCGGGCTCGGGGAGCAGGCTCCCGGTAGGACCGGCCGTCCAATGGAGCACGATCAGCAAAGCGTCGGCTAGGCATGACTCTGATCTCAACGACAACCGATTGATGAGATCAGTCGGCGCACCCATAGATCCGTGGCCATTGTTACGGAACTCCGCTTCGGCTCGTCCGCCCTTCGCCCTGAGATTGGTGGTTCATGGTCGTGCCGGCGGTGTCGTGCCAGACGGTCTCCTGTCCATTGTTGATGGGCTTCAGGCCAGACGACAGGCTCCTGTGCAGCTCGAGGCACTCACTGCCGATCACCCCCCCAAGCCCCCTAAGCAGCCTGTCCTGCTCATTCCCTTGCTGCTTTGGCCGGGAAGCCATGCCCGTCAGGACGTTCCCTTGATCCGGGAACGGTTGCGTGGCGACGGTGCATCCGTGACCATGCTGCCGTTCCTGGGGGCCTGGCCTCTGTGGTGGCAGCTCGTGGTCTCAGCTCTCAGCATCGGATCGGATCCGTCCACGGTGCTCGTGCATCATCCCCTGCGTGATGGTGTGGCCACGCGCTTTCTTGCGTCCTTGTCGGCACAGTTGGGCTTGCCCTTGGTTTCGTTTGACCGCTGGGACGAGCACCAGCGCAGTCGGCCTCAGGATCGACCGCTGCCCTTGGCCCTGGCCCCCAATCGCATGACCGAGGCTTTGTCTGACGCCAAGGTCGCCCCCCCGCTGCTTGATCACCCCCTGGTTCGTCAGGGCTTCATCGACCTTTTGGCTGCACTGCCATGACCCACGCTCAACCAGGAACCGTTTACCTCGTGGGTGCAGGCCCCGGAGACCCTGAATTGCTCACGGTCAAGGCGCATCGTCTCCTTCAGCAGTGCGATGCACTGGTGTACGACTCCCTTGTCCCCAAAGAAGTTCTTGATCTGGTCCCGGCCACGTGTGAGCGCCAGTTCGTCGGCAAGCGCAGGGGCCACCATTCCGTTCCCCAGCCCAGCACCAACGCTGTGTTGGTCGCAATGGCTCAGAAACATCGGTGTGTGGTTCGCCTCAAGGGAGGCGATCCCTTTCTCTTCGGTCGTGGTGGAGAGGAAGCGGCTTATCTGGCCAAACGTGACATCCCTGTCCAGGTGGTCCCGGGTGTCACGGCCGGTATCGCCGCTCCGGCCTATGCGGGGATTCCCGTCACCCATCGCTCGGCTGGGTCATCGGTCACCTTTGTTACCGGCCATGAAGAGATCGACAAACGTCGACCATCGGTCAACTGGCGCTCACTGGCCGCGGCCAGTGACTCGTTGGTGATCTACATGGGTCTGCACAACCTTCCACGAATCGCTGAAGAGTTGATGGCAGGCGGATTGGCCCCAGAGACACCGGTGGCGGTGATCCAACAGGGCACCGTTGC